>JAKPPP010000283.1 GCA_029547265.1 Bacteroidota bacterium | reverse complement strand
CCAGATAAAGATTTGAAATGGAACGATTCACGTAATCACTATGATTTCGGTCCACTTAATTGGTATGAATTCTGGCAAGTGGTAAATGGTCATGGTCCATGTAACAAAACCCGTTTGGAAGCTCGTCGCAAAGCACACGCCGATGGCACCTGGGTTCGGGACGCAGCTATGGCTTATGCGGAAAAGAAAGCTGTTGTTGAATTGGTTTGATTAATTAGGAATTACGAATTAGGAATTACGAATTACGAATTTGCAATCCAATCACCAGCACACCAGCACATCAGCACACCAGCACACCAGCACATTAATAAATTTCATTTTCAAATCATCACATTTTCAAATCTTCAAATCGCCACATTTTCAAATCGAAAAATCTTCAAATCAAAACTGTTTCCCTACTCCCGTATAATTATACGGCGTAATAGCTCTTAGTTCTTCTTTTATTGCTTCGCTTACATCAAGGCCTTTGATGAATTCGCTGATGAGGGCTTTGTCGATTTTTGCTCCCGTTCTTGTGAGTTGCTTTAACGCTTCATAGGGATTCGGATAGGCTTCTCTGCGGAGTATCGTTTGGATTCCTTCCGCTACTACTGCCCAGTTTTCGTCAAGGTCGCCCGTAATAGCCGGTTCGTTTACTGTTACTTTGCTCAACCCTTTTAAAAGTGATTTCGCCGCGATAGCAATATGTGCGAATGGTACTCCTACGTTTCTTAATACCGTTGAGTCGGTAAGGTCGCGTTGTAATCGTGATATAGGAAGTTTGGCTGCTAAATGCTCCAGCAATGCATTCGACATTCCTAAATTTCCTTCAGCATTTTCGAAGTCAATAGGATTTACTTTATGCGGCATCGCCGATGATCCTACTTCGTTAGCTACTACTTTTTGAGTGAAGTAGTTCATCGATATATAGGTCCACATATCACGACTTAAATCTAACATAATTGTGTTGATTCTTTTCATCGTGTCGAATAGCGCAGCCATATTATCATAGTGCTCGATCTGTGTTGTGTAGGGCGATCGTTGTAGGCCTAGTCGGCTGATGAATTTATCGGAAAAGTTGATCCAGTCGATTTTCGGATAGGCAACAACGTGAGCATTGAAGTTTCCTGTCGCTCCCCCGAATTTCGCTGAATAGGCAATCTGTTTTAATAGTTCCAGTTGTGTGATGATGCGATGATGGAAAATATAAATTTCTTTTCCAAGTCGAGTAGGAGAGGCCGGTTGTCCGTGCGTACGCGCTAACATAGGTATCTCAGCCCACATGCGCGCAAGTTCTTCTATGCGATCGCAAATGGCTTTTATCGATGGCAAGTAGATTTGTTGTATCGCTTCGCGAATCGATAATGGTATCGCTGTATTATTGATATCTTGACTGGTAAGTCCGAAGTGAATGAATTCTTTGTACTCGCCTAAGTTTAGCGCGTCGAATTTATCTTTGATAAAGTATTCAACGGCCTTTACGTCGTGATTAGTGACTTTTTCAATCGACTTGATCTTTAACGCGTCTTCATGACTGAAGTCGTTGTAGATCTTGCGTAGCTGAGGAAAAATATCGGCCGACACATTTTTTAATTGCGGCAACGGAATCTCACATAATTCAATAAAGTATTCTATTTCTACTAATACCCTATAGCGCATCAGGGCTTCTTCTGAAAAGTATAGTGATAGTTCTTCACATACATTTCTGTAGCGTCCGTCAATGGGTGATATTGCGTTTAAAGGATGGAGTTCCATAAGGTAATTGATTGTAGAAAATTTACTGATTGATAATTATGCTGATAATGCTTCCGCTTCTTTGTGGATCTTCTTTACTAATCCTTGAAGTACTTTCCCCGGACCAACTTCAATAAACGTTGTTGCTCCGTCAGCAACCATATGTTGAACCGATTGTGTCCAACGTACCGGTGCTGTTAATTGTGCTATCAAGTTTTTCTTGATTTCATCTGTATTTCGGTGAGGCATCGCCGTTACATTCTGATATACTGCGCAACTTGGTGTGTGGAAAGTAGTTGATTCGATGGCTGCGGCTAAACGTTCTCTTGCAGGTTCCATCAAAGGACTGTGAAATGCTCCTCCAACAGGAAGTATTAATGCTCTTCTGGCTCCTGCAGCAGTCATTTGCTCACATGCAGTTGTTACGCCTTCTATAGATCCCGAGATCACTAATTGTCCGGGACAATTATAATTCGCAGCAACAACTACTTTGTCGATGCCCGCACAAATTGATTCTACTTTTTCATCGTCTAATGCTAACACTGCTGCCATTGTTCCCGGCACTGCTTCACATGCTGCTTGCATTGCATTCGCACGTTCTATTACTAATCGCAATCCATCTTCAAAACTCAACGTGCCATTAGCTGTTAAAGCTGAAAACTCACCAAGTGAATGTCCCGCAACCATATCCGGTTGAAACGACGCACCTAAGGTTTTTGCAAGAATTACCGAGTGAATGAAAATTGAAGGTTGCGTAACTTTTGTTTGTTTCAAGTCTTCATCAGTTCCGCTAAACATCAAATCCGAAATACGGAATCCGATAATGCTGTTGGCTTGCTCGAACAATTCTTTTGCTAATGGTGATTGTTCGTATAGTTCTTTGCCCATTCCTACAAACTGTGATCCTTGTCCAGGGAAGATGTATGCTTTCATAAAGAATGATTTTATAATTTTTTAATAGTGACGATTATGTCCGATTAGACTGATAAATTCTTTTCTTGTTCTGTCGTTTTCAAATTCTCCTGTAAACGCTGAAGTAGTAGTTACTGAATGCTGCTTTTGCACTCCGCGCATCTGCATGCATAAATGTTGAGCTTCTATTACTACTGCAACACCTAATGGTTCTAAAGTATTTTGAATGCAATCGCGAATTTCTGTTGTTAATCTTTCTTGCACTTGTAATCTGCGTGCGAATGCATCAACGATACGTGGAATTTTGCTTAATCCTACAATGTAATTATTCGGAATATATGCTACGTGCGCTTTTCCGAAGAAAGGAAGCATATGATGTTCGCACATCGAGTATACTTCAATGTCTTTTACAATTACCATTTGCTTGTACTCTTCTCTGAATTTCGCTGAGTTGAGAATAGCTACTGGATCTAAGTCGTAACCATGTGTTAAGAATTGCAGCGACTTCGCAACTCTCTCAGGTGTTTTTAATAATCCTTCACGATCAGGATTCTCGCCTAAGTCGAGGAGAATCTGATGATAGTTTTTTGAAATGGATTTTATTTTTTCAGGATTGTAAATGTCTTGCTTTTGATAGCCGTCCATTTCTTCTCCGTCGTTGATATTTGAGTTATGTGACATGTGATTGTTTTGAAAATTGTTATCCGAAATACTCTACAAAATTGTTTTCTGTTTCAAAAAGTTTCACCGAGTGTAATTCGCATCCTTGCGATTGTATCGGTCCCGCAATTTGTTCCCAAATGGCTACTGCTAATACTTCGGTAGAAGCCATTTTGTCTTTCATGAAATCAACATCCATATTGATGTTTTTATGATCGAGTTTGTCGATTACTTTTTCTTTTATCAGCTGACTCAAAAATTTTAAGTCAATTACAAATCCTGTATCGGCTGCAGGTTCTCCTTTTACGGTAACAAAGAGTTCATAATTATGTCCGTGCCAATTCGGATTAGAGCATTTCCCGAAGATCTCCAGGTTTTTTTGCTCCGACCATTCGGCGCGGAATAATTTATGTGCCGCATTAAAGCGTTCTTTTCGGGTGATGTAAACCATCTTGTCGTTTTGTTTCCCTCTATAACAGAGAAGTGCAAAATTAGTTGATTTTAGTGGATGTTTTTATTGGTCTCGATCGATTCCTTTATATTCGCAAAATGATTCGTAAAATTCTGATTGTGAGCGCTACCGGAGCCGAAATCAAGGGCTTACTAAGCGATGATGCCCCGATTCCCGTTGCCGGTGAACCGTTTTTAATTCCGAATGATGATGCCGCCGATGTTTACGGATTAGTGACCGGCGTGGGTAGCGTTGCTACTGCTTTTCATTTGGCTAATGTGCTTGCTTTCAATACGTACGATTTGTTGCTGAATATAGGATTGGCAGGTTCTTTTAACCGAAATTTTGCTTTAGGCGATATTTTTCAGGTGACAAGCGATTGTTTCGCTGATCTCGGGGCGGTGGATCATGATCGTTTCCTTTCTTTAATAGAACTCGGTTTAATGGGTTCAGATGAATTTCCATATACCAACGGACAGTTAATACCTTCAACGGTAAATGGCTTGTCTACGGGCTTAAAAATGGCTTCGTCTATCACTGTAAACACCGTTCATGGTGATGCTGAGGGGATTGCAGCTGTTCAGAAATTGTTTCCTGCCGATTTGGAGTCGATGGAGGGAGCCGCATTTTTTTATGCTTGCATGATGAAAAATATTCCTTGCGTGCAGGTGAGAGCGGTTTCTAATTATGTTGAACCTCGCAACAGAGCTGCTTGGCAGATAAAGCCGGCGCTCGAGAATTTGTGGAGTGAAGTAGGACGGATAATCTCAAATTGTTAATATCTCAACTTCGCTTGTTCAAAGCCTTTTCTTTTTTTCATATTTCGCTTTAATGATAAAAGTAAATTTGCAACGTTATGATGCAGTATGCCCGCCTTTCTGTTTTGTCTTTTGTTTTTGCAATGGCGTTGCTGTTTGTTTCGGGAAATGCTTCGGGACAAAATACGATTAACGATCGTCCGCTGGATGTTGTGTTTTGCCTCGATTTGAGTGGTAGCACTAACGGATTACTTACTGATGTCCGTGATAATTTATGGCTCATTTCAAATGAACTTGATCAGTTATCGCCTCGACCTGCATTGCGTATCGGTATTGTCGGATTTTCTCGCCCTAGCTTCGGTAAAAACAATGCTTACGTAAAAGTGCTTAGTGATCTCACTAACGATTTAGATCATGTTGCTGCTGAACTTTACCGATTGAAGCCTTCTATCGAGAAAGGAGATCAAATTGTGAGTGCTGCGCTTAATACTGCTATCAATGATTTGTCGTGGTCGAAAGATGAGCAAGCAACAAAAATTATTTTTATCGTCGGCAACGGAATGGTAACGGCTAACGGTTACGAATATGTGAAAAGTTGTGAATCGGCTGTCGCGAAAAATATAATTATCAATTCGGTGTATGTAATGAAATCGAATTGGTTTAAAGAGATAACAGGGTGGAGGAGGATAGCAACTATTTCGGGCGGTATGCAAATGGAAGTTACCATAAATAAAGCCGAACCTGTTGCAATTTGGAAGAGCGATTGGAAAGCTTTGTCGAAAGTGAATACGCAGTTGAATGGTTCTTTTATGTGGACCGGCAGCGATAGTTCTTACTGTAGAAAAGAAATGGCTACTTCCGACTCAGGTGCGTTTTATGCGGGGATGGAAACATTCTGTCACCGATTATATTATAAATCATCCGATCGTTTTTTACTAGCCATCCGACATTGCGATTTATATTACAGTGATTCAAATAATAATTTGTCAGAGAGTTCAGCTGAGCAAGAAGTGAGTCATGAGAAATCAGCTTTCGATCAACGCGTTGAAGAGTTAAGTCATATTCGAAAAGAAAAATTCAAACAAGTACGTGAACTCCTAAGCGACCAACCACCCAAAGATCTTTTCAATCAATACGCCACTAACGCCCTCACCGACGAAGGTATTTTTCATCGCATCATCTTAAAGGTTATCCTGAAACAATGGAAACCGTGAAGTAGAGCTGAAAAAACACACTTCACGGCGGACCATAAAGTAGAGCTGAAAAAGCACACTTTCCTGACGATAACTGTCAGGACAGACCTCAAAACATAAAATGATTTCGCTATGCGCTTCGCGCAACCTCGAACCTCGAACCTCGAACCTCGAACCTCGAACCTCGAACCTCGAACCTCGAACCTCGAACCTCGAACTTTTCTTATTGTTATAAATTAATCCCCCCCGAAACCTCCAACCTCTGCCCGTTAATCCACTTCGCTTCGTCTGAACAAATAAAGGCCACAACACTTCCGATATCGTCGGCTGCGCCTACGCGTCCTAATGGCGACATAGATGTTAAGAATGTTTTTGCTTGAGGATTATTTCTAATCATGGCATTGTTGAAGTCGGTTTCAACAGGTCCCGGAGCAACAACATTCGATCTGATTCCTCTCGACCCGTATTCTTTCGCTACAAACTTTGTGAAGTTCTCGATGGCTGCTTTCATGCTCGAGTAAACAGAATATCCCGGAACACTGAATCGTACCGAGCCCGATGAGATGAATACCACACTTCCGTTGTCGTTGATCATCGGTAAACATTTCTGTGTAAGAAAGTAAACTCCTTTGAAATGGATGTTTAAGAATTTATCGAAAATCTCTTCGGTGACATCAGCGATAGGAATAGTAGCTCCTATTCCGGCATTGTTAATGAGGTAGTCGAATTTTGCTTGTCCCGACATTTCGGTTAGGCATACCGTTAGTTTCGAAATAAAAGGATCAATGGCATTCATTGTCGACATGTCAAGTTGAATCACTTCCGCCTTCCTTCCCATTGCTTTTATCTCGCCGGCAACTGCTATTGCTTCTGCTTCACTTGTGCTGTATGTTAGTACAATATCACTTCCTTTCGATGCTAATGATAATGCCATATCACGACCTAATCCGCGGCTGGCTCCTGTTACTAATGCTATTTTGTTCGACATATCTGTATTTGTTGATGTATAGAGGTCGTTTCAAGTGACCCGATATTTTTTATTCTTTAAATTTTTTAAGAAAAAAAAAGCGACAAGGTGATTGTCGCTTTTGTGTGATTATATTCTTCTTAGAAGTCGGCAATTACTGTTACACCGCCTACTGTCTTTTGTCCGAGTTTCGCATGAACTTTCGTTCCTAATGGAAGATAAATGTCAACGCGTGAACCGAATTTGATAAAGCCCATTTCTGCACCTTGACGTACTTTGTCGTTTTCATGAGGATAGTAAACAATGCGTTTAGCTAGTGCCCCTGCTACTTGACGAAGTAATACCGAAGTCTTATTGTCTTTTTCAATTACGATAGTTGATCTTTCGTTTTCAGTACTTGCTTTCGGATGCCATGCAACTAAATATTTTCCTTTGTGATATCTTACATAGCTTACTCGTCCCGATGCAGGATACCAGTTGGCATGTACGTTAATCGGCGACATGAAAATCGAAATTTGCAGACGCTTTTCTTTGTAATATTCCGGTTCGTATACTTCTTCAATCACAACTAGTTTTCCGTCGCATGGAGCGATCAAATGCTTGTCACTAATTGTTTGGTCTCTCGTTGGATAACGGAAGAATTGCAGGAATAAGATGTAAAGAATAATACATAATGCCAGCACTGTCATGAATATCCATGAATTTGGCCCCAGCCAATAATAGGTAGCACCATTTATAATCATCATCATAATAGCGGATGAAATTAAAATAGTGTGACCTTCGCGGTGTAGTGTCATGTTTTTTAAATATAAAGCGCAGGGTCTTTATTGGCCCTGCGCTTAAAGGTTTAGTGAATCTTAGTAACTTCCTCTCGCACGTGTTGCTTTTGCTACTTTTTCTAGAGCGAAAACGTAAGCTGCAATACGCATTGGAACTTTATGCTTTGTTGATACTCCCCAAACATTGTGGAATGCTTGTTTCATCCAACGGTCAGCACGTTTGTTGATTTCATCTTCGCTGTAGTAGTATCCTGTACGGTTTTGTACCCACTCGAAGTAAGATACTGTTACACCACCACCATTCGCTAAGATATCAGGGATAACGATAATTCCTTTTTTGTTAAGGATATCATCAGCTCCTGCTGTTGTTGGTCCGTTAGCACCTTCAACGATTAACTTAGCTTTAATTCGACTTGCATTCTGTGCAGTGATTTGATTTTCCATTGCACATGGAGCAAGAATATCAACGTTCAATTCAAGTAATTCTTCATTCGTGATTAACTCTCCACCTTTGAAGCCTTTTAATACTCCTTTGTTTGCATCACGGTAAGCCATCGCTTTAGCAATATCAATTCCTTTCGGATTGAAGAATGCTCCTGTATGGTCACTGATTGCAACAACTTTAATTTTATTTGCGTCGAAATGTTTCGCTGTGATAGATCCTACGTTTCCGAATCCTTGTACCGCAGCTCTGCATTTTTCAGGTTTCATTTTTAACAAGCGAAGTGCTTCTAATGCAGAAGTACATACTCCGCGTCCTGTTGCTTCAACACGTCCTAATGATCCGCCTAGGAATAATGGTTTTCCTGTTACGATTCCCGGAGTGAAGCTTCCTTTAACTTTGCTGAATTCGTCAACGATCCAAGCCATTTCACGTGGACCTGTATTCATGTCTGGAGCAGGGATGTCTTTGTCAACACCAAAAATATCCGACATTGCTACTGTGTATGCACGAGTAAGTCTTTCTAATTCACCTACCGACATTTTTGAAGGCTCACAGTTGATTCCGCCTTTCGCTCCGCCGTAAGGAATATCAGCGATAGCACACTTCCATGTCATCCAAGCAGCTAATGCTTTTACTTCATCAGCTTCTACTTGCATTGAATAACGGATACCACCTTTTGATGGCCCTAAAGCTGTAGAGTGAATTACACGGTATCCGTCGAATACTTTGATAGATCCGTCATCCATCTTAATAGGTAGATTTACTTCAATTAGTTTAGAAGGGTTTTTTAAAACTTCATAAACGTCTTGCTCTAATCCTATGATTTTTGCTGCAATATCAAAACGTTGAATCATTGCTTGGAAAGGATTTGTTGTATCCTGTACCGCTGCAGTAGCAAGTTTTAATGTGCTTTCGTCTTTCTTAATGAATTTCAAAGTGCTTTTGCTTAGCGCTTTGTTGATTTGATCTTCATGGTTTTTGTCTGATACCATGATGATGTCGCATTTTGGTGCAAGTGCTTTTAGTTTCTTTGAGAATTTCACACCGTCCATCGCTTTTTTGTCTTTCGAGTTCAGGTTGAAATCAACAAATGCTAATACCGGCTTTTGAGTGCCGATTTTTTTCAGACATTCTTCGCCTGTAGCAAATGAAACAATTTCACAATCAATTGTTGTGCTCACTAAGTGATCCTTCAATATCTCACGTTGAAAATTATCATCTTCAATAATTAAGATAAGTGGCTTCGTTTGAGCTGCTTGTTTTGCGGCCTTCGACTTTTTAGAAATAGTTGTAATCGCCATGCTGATTATTTCAGTAGTTTTAGGAGGGCGAAATTAGAGAAAATAAGTACCTGATGATAGTTTTTTCTCCCTAAAATGCGTCTTCCGAATTGTTTTAGTTGTTTTCAGACCGCAAATGTAAGAGCCATTGCTTTATGTTGCCTCCATTTTTCGACAATTCCTGCCGAAAATCAGTCTGTTTTTTACGATATCGCTTAAATGACATGAAAAAACTGTTGTTTGGAAGATGATCGCCGGGGAACTTAAATCGGTATCTTTCAGGATTATTTAAGGGCAGTTGATTGATATTCAGTATGATATCCTTTATTAAGAAGTACTTTTTGCGGTAGTTTACTTCCGTTGCGTCTTTCAGGTTCAGGTGATTGTATAAACTATCGAGACGTAAGCAGCTGGTAATCATATAATCACCGAATATTTCTTCGTCTGCTTGAAAGTCTAAATATTCTTTCATTTGTGGCGATTCTTTGCCGAACTTGTTGTTTATAAACTGTTTAGCCCCTTCTTCACCGATAAATGTGGCTAAATTCTCGTTGTACTCGACATTATTGGATATGTAAATCGTGCCGTGGGTTAGCTCGTGAATGATGAGTTCTGCCAACCTTCCTTCTTTTTTTCTCAACATCCCCGATAAAACAGGGTCTTTAAACCAACCTAAGGTCGACCAGCCTCCCGCAGTGCCATAGTCAACATCATATCCTTTCTTTCGAAGTTCTTCTAATTCCGGTAACCCTTTTTCTTTTTCGAAAAAGCCCTTATAACTCAGCGATCCTAAAAAAGGAAAGTTCCATTCAAAAGGACGCATGGCGAAAGGTTCAGTTGCCGTAATCACCCATATTGCCGGTTTGCCTTGCTGATCATAATAGGTACTGTAGTTTTTGCTTGCTTTAATGCCTAAACTGTCTACCGCAAACTTTTTAATTTCTTGTATTAACGCTAGTTTGTATTTGATGCTGTCGGGTACCGATTTATCTTTTATTACTTCGTCAATATCTCGTGCGTTTATAATAATAGATAGTTGTCCGCGTAGCTGATTGATGCCATAACAAATTAACTCACGGTAACGTATAGCCGAAAATAAAAGAATTGCTGAAATGATGAAGATAATGTTGCGTTTGTTCATCTGACGGACTATAATGCAAATATAGTTTTTATTCGACTTAACGGAATAAAAAAACAGCCACCGTTTTATACGATGACTGTTTTATATTAATGTTGTAATGTAGATGTGTGAATTTCGCAACCTGCGTAATTCATCGTTTGTCTAATAACAATATTTTCCTGCGTCGCATAGTGTTTTCGCGATACGACGTCGTGCTTCTTTAGTGTTTGTCAGAGGAGCTTTTGTGAAGCGTTTGATGCCTAAAAGTAAAAGTCGTTGTTCATCGCCTTCCAGCATATTGTTTACCGCAGTTCTTCCGTTTACGTTTACTCTGTCGACTGCATTGGTAAGGTAAACTCTAAGCATGTCGATTTGATCGGCGCAAGCTTCTTCTCCTTTCATCGCTACCAATTTTTGCACTCTCAATAGTGTTGATTCTGCAATGTATGTGTCGATGGCCATGTCGGCAATATTCATAATGATTTCTTGTTCTTTCGAGAGTGTCATCATGAATTTTTGTACCGCCGTTCCTGCTACCATCAATATCGCTTTCTTCAAGTTTTCGATGGCTTTGATTTCTTCGCTAAACAGCGTCGTTTCTCCACTGCCGAAATCCGGAATTGCCATAAGTTCTTTTTGTACCGCCATCGCAGGTCCCATCAAATCAAGTTCTCCTTTCATGGCACGTTTAAGAATCATATCGACTGTTAAAAGTCGGTTGATTTCATTCGTTCCTTCAAAGATTCTGTTGATACGTGAATCTCTATACGCACGATCCATAGGGAAGTCGGCTGAATATCCGTACCCTCCGAAAATCTGCACTCCTTCGTCTACAACAAAGTCAAGTAGTTCTGATCCTGCAACTTTCAAGATTGCACATTCTACTGCATATTCTTCCGCAGCTCCTAATAAGGCTTTTGCTGTCGATTGTCCCGAAGCGATGAGTTCTTGTTCTTTGGCTTCAATTAAATCACTCACTCTATAAATGGCAGATTCTACCGCGAAGGTGCGAATTGCTTGTTCTGCTAATTTGTGCTTGATAGCTCCGAATTTTGCAATCGGTAATTTGAATTGAATACGTGTGTTGGCGTAGTCGATCGATTGTGTTACTACTTGCTTTCCTCCTCCGAGTGCAGCAGCAGCTAATTTCGCGCGACCAATATTCAAAATGTTAAAGGCAATTAAATGTCCTTTGCCGATTTCACCTAACACGTTTTCTACAGGTACTTTGCAGTCACTAAGGAATACTTGACGTGTCGATGAACCTTTGATTCCCATCTTATGTTCTTCTTCGCCTAAGCTTAGTCCTTCGTATCCTTTTTCTACTATAAAGCCTGTGAATTTATCTCCGTCAACTTGAGCAAATACAGTGAATACGTCTGCAAATCCTGCATTGGTAATCCACATTTTTTGTCCGTTGAGGATATAGTATTTTCCATCTTCAGAAAGTACAGCTTTAGTCTTAGCTGCTAATGCATCTGATCCCGATCCGGGTTCCGTTAAGCAATAGCTGCCTTTCCATTCTCCTGTCGCTAATTTCGGAAGGTATTTTTGTTTTTGTGCGTCGTTACCGAAGTATAAAATGGGTAGTGTTCCAATTCCAGTATGTGCTGCCATCGCAACAGAAAAGGAATGTCCCGCTCCAAGTACTTCCGTCATGAGCATCGAGGTAATGAAGTCTTTTCCAAATCCACCGTACTCTTCAGGAATAGCTACTCCTAATAGGCCTAGTTCTCCGGCTTTGTCCATTATCGATGGCATTAATCCGGGTTCCATCGCGTCGATGCGATCGAGGTTTGGATTCACGTTTTGCTTTAGAAAGTCGCCGGCCATATCAGCCATCATGCGATGCTCTTCGTTGAATTCTTCAGGAATAAATACCGATTGCGGATCAGTTGCTTTAATGATAAATTCTCCGCCTTTCAGGTGTGGTTGTGTGCTCGTTTCCATGAGGGTGTATTTGTTTGGGTATACGGTAAAACCGGAATTTAGATACACTGATAACGCAAATCTGATGATAACATTTTGTTTTACCAAGCTTCAAACCCATTTATTTTCAAATACTTGTCTGTTCTCGAACGAGTGGTACAAAATTTGAATTTGCTTACCTTTCGGCCTGTTTTCTTTGTGTATTTTTGCTGCGCAATGACAGTGTTGAATTCTTCTGTGGCCGATGCCGCTTCTTTCCTTCGAAATGATGAGTTGGTAGCTATTCCTACCGAGACGGTTTATGGTCTCGCCGGCAATGCTTTGAATGCTGCTGTGGTGCTCAAGATTTTTGAGGCAAAAGAACGTCCTTCTTTCGATCCGCTTATCGTTCATATCCCTTCGAAAGAGGCAGCCTTTCTATATGCTGAGGATGTTCCTCCTGTTGCTTTGAAGTTGATGGAGGCTTTTTGGCCCGGACCATTAACCTTAGTGCTGAAGAAGAAAAGTATTATTCCTGATGTTGTTACTTCAGGACTCGATACTGTAGGATTGCGAATGCCTAATCATGCAATGACTTTGGAGTTGTTAAATCATCTCGATTTTCCTTTGGCAGCTCCTTCGGCAAATCCTTTCGGATATATAAGTCCTACTACAGCACAACACGTAATGGATCAACTTGATTCGAAAATTGCAATGGTGCTCGATGGTGGTGCTTGTAAAGTAGGAGTGGAGTCGACCATCGTAGGATTTGAAGAGGGAGAAACAGTGATTTATCGTCTCGGTGGACTAACGCCTGAGGATATCCGAAAAGTTGCAGGAGAAGTAGAGATTCGCATTAACAGCAGCTCTGATCCTAAAGCTCCCGGCATGCTAAAGAGTCATTATGCGCCTTCAAAACCGCTTTATATTTCGAATGATTTAGATCAATTGATCGAATTGAACAATGGAAGTCGCTTGGCAGTTATTTGTTTTGGTGATGTGATGATCGATGAGAAGCATGCGATTTATAATTTATCTGCAACGGGTGATTTTACAGAGGCAGCATCAAATCTATTCGCGTATTTACGTGCTATCGATAAACGTGATGATATTGACGCCATTGTAGCGGCTTATCTTCCTGAATCAAGTTTAGGATTTGCTATAAACGATCGCTTGTCGCGAGCGGCAGTGAAGTAATTACAATTCTTTTTAACTTTGATTCATGCCCATCTCCCGTTATAATTTGGCCGCTGTTATTCGTAGTATTGCAGTAATCATTTTATTGCTTACGACGAGTATTTCGCATGCTCAAAATTTTGTTGATAATGGCGGTTTTGAAGACTATGATACTTGTCCCGATAACATGAGTCAGTTGGAGCGTTGCCGTAATTGGTATATCGCTTATAATTCCCCCGATTATTTTAACTGCGGATTTTATGGTACTATACCTGAATGTTATCCGAACTCCGGCACAGGGCTAGTAAGTATGTT
>JAKPPP010000277.1 GCA_029547265.1 Bacteroidota bacterium | reverse complement strand
AACACGAGACCGCCAGAGCACTTAGCCAGAATGCTCGCGATTTAAATGCTTCGGTTTTGGCCGAGGCTTTAAAAGAACGTGATTTTTTATTGGGTTTGAAAGATTCTGATCCGGCAGAATTTGTGAAAAATGGTGCTGTTGTTTTTACCTCGTCATTTAATGCATTTGTGTGCATCAATTTAGGGAAAGTCGACTTCGAAGATCTTTCTATTATGAGTATTTCTCCTTCAGCCCCCATAGCTCAGAAGATGTTGAAGCTTAAAAAGACCGATAAATTCAACTTTAATAACCGCGAAACCGTGCTATTGGATGTGTTTTAATAGCTTTGTAACGGAAAAAGATAGCTTATGCTGACAAATAACGATATCCTTAAGAAAATTCGCGTAGCCTTAGAGTTACGTGACGATGATATTATTGAGATTTTAAAATTAAATGATTTCGAAATCACTAAGAGCGAGTTGAATGCTTTGTTTCGCAAAGAAGATCATCCTAATTATGTGCCTTGCGGCGATCAGCTGCTAAGGAATTTTTTAAACGGACTAATTACTTATAAAAGGGGATCAAAGCCTGAATCAGGAGCAAAAAAAAGAGGTGATTTATAATCACCTCTTTTTTGTTTTGAATTTTATTTTTCGTCAGCACTCGGACCATATAATCCCGGTACCGCTACATCATTAAGACGTAAATAAACCGAAAGTTGTCCACGGTGATGAATCATATGATTGAATACCATGTTTCTTAAAACAACTCCTTTTGGAAGTGTGAAAATAACATGTTCTCCGTTTCTTAATGTCCACATTTTACTGTATTCTTCGTCAGAAGCCCCACTAAATGCAGCTTTTGCTTTTTGATACATCTTCTCATGTAATGCTAACAGTTCTTCTGTACTGTTAACAACAGGAGTTGGTGTATAATTAACAGAGAAATCTAATTCATTTTGATTAATAGTTACAGCTGCCCATTCCCATAATTCTGCAACGTGACGAGCAAGGCGCTCCATCGACATTGATTTGTCATGTGGCTTATATGCAGGATTGTTAAACGGTACTCTTTCAAGTATTCTTTTTGAACTTGCATATTCATGCTCTAGTTCTGCTAGGTAGGATTGACTTAGTGACATATGAGTGATATTTGTGCAAACATACATTTTTTTCTTATTCTTCGGCCTTATTCAGAAGCTTTGATAATAGAGCGTACGAACCTTTGCTTACTACTTTTATACCTTCTTTAATTGTCTCTGAGGGCATTATTTCAGTGAATCCGTTTTCGGAGACGCCGGGATTTACTTGGATTTTCATGTATTTTAAATTACTTTCTTCAATAAATACAAAAAAGTCGTTGCCATGTTGCGTTACAGATTCACTTGGAACTGCTATCGCCATGCGCTTTCCTGAGGCGATTTTTCCTTTCATAGTCATACCAGGGATGAGGTCTTTGTATTTTTTTGCAAAATGACAATGTAACTCAGCATTATGATTATCATCAAGGTTTCTATTTATCATATGCACTTTGGCTTCAAAAAGTTCATTCGGTAATGATGTAGTTGAAGCCCTTACTGTCATTCCTTCTTTTATCAGATGCAAATCATTTTCGAAAACATATAACACCAAATGTGTATCGCTATCGTCAATTATTTCAAATAAAGTATTCGATTCATTGATTAGTTGTCCTGTGTTGATGCTGACTTTTGATATAAATCCATCAGTAGTTGCCTTGATTTCTGCTATTGATGACAAGTTGTTTTCAGATAATGATTTCGAATTGATACCTATCAATGAAAGGCTTTCGCTTAAAGATTTCAATCGTAACTTTTCAATTTCGAATTCATTCTTTGCCTTTTCAAAGATTTTATCGCTTCCCGTTTTATCGGAGTTAAGTTTATGCTGACGGTTATATTCTGCTTCCAACATTAAAACTTTTGATTGACTGCTTAAATATTCCTGTTGCAAATTTAGTATACCTGAATGTTGAACAATCGCGAGCGTTTGCCCTTTTCTTACTTTTTCTCCGGGTAATACGTTGATCTTTTTTACTGATGCAGGAATTGGAAAGCTAATATAGATCTCGTTTTGTGGAGGAAGTTCTATTTTCCCATTTACAGAAATTTCCGGCGACATTTCTCTTAATCCTGTAGTAAATGTTTCTAATGAAATAGTGTTCTTTTGTGCAGCGTTAAGTTGCACTATTGTTTCATCTTTTTCTATTGTTGTTTCTTTAGATGGCGTTGATTTATCACCACAAGAAATAAAGATGATGGATATTAGGATATATAATATGTTCTTCATTTTTTTAGTTGTTTGAATAGAAAAGAATTTCGTTTAACGATTCACGTTGATTTGTCCAATTGTCGATTGTAGTTAAATAGGTTCGCAGAATTAACTCCCCGGTAAGTACCCATTCGGTATAGTTGATTTCTCCTTCGTTGAGTTTTTTCTTTAATCCGTTCTCTAATTGTCCAACTAATAATAAGTCGGTACTCAGCGACCTTTCCAATATCAACGTATTATTTCGATATTTCGCCAACGCAATATTGATGTCATTGTCGATTATTATTGTCGATCTTGTTTTATTGAGTTCGTTGATTTGTAATTTGGCTTTGGATTTCTTTATCCCACTTCCGTAGTTGAAGCAAATCAACGGGATTTGTATTCCCGCATCAAATGATTGATAGTTAATATTTGATAGATAAGGCGAGGAAGTGCCTTCGCTGTTAAATGACTGTAACGAATATCCTGCTCTTAACTTCGGGAAGAATTTAGCTTTTTCGATTTGAATAGCTTTGTTTAGAACTTCACTTTCTAACGCTAATTGTTTTATCGACAATTGTTCAGTTCTTGAAATATTGGCAGTGTCGATTTTCTCAATAGTCAGTGATGTTAACATCGTGGGCTTGATGTAATAATCAACTTGTAATAATGATCTTAAAATACTTTCAGCTTCAAAAATTTGATTGTTATTGTTCTGTAATTCGTTTGATAGATTATTTCTCCTTAATTTCATTTGCAGAAATTCTCCGGCTCCTATTTCTCCTGCATCGAACATTCGCTGGAATCTATCTTGAGCTTGAGCGAATAAGCTATCGGTTTGAGTTAGTAGCGTTGCTTTGTATTGTAAAGCACTCAATTCATCATAATGATTTCGAACAGATTTGCTAAGTTCTTTTTCGAATAATTTTCGCTCGTTTTCATTCTGTAATACCTTTACATTGTTTTGCTTATTAATTGCAATAATTTCAGGGATATTTGGTATATTTTGAATGAAAGTTATCCTGCTATCATTTGTGTTCCCATTCAAGTTTCCGAATGATGTCGATATATCTAATGGATCAAATTTGGAAGCTGATTTGGTTTCGGATTTTATTATTTCTGAATTTAAGGAATAAGCTTTTAAAGAATTGTTGTTTTCTATTGCCAATTGGACAGCTTCTTCTTTAGAAACTACCTTTGCCTGTTGAGCATTTGCATTGAAGCCGATCATTAATGCAATTATTATTATCCCTGCCTTGCTGAAGTTCAAATTCCTTATTTTAGGCTTTCTTTGTTCAAACATCACGTATAGTATCGGTAATACAATTAATGTTAGTATGGTGGCAGTTATTAATCCCCCAATAACCACCGTCGCTAATGGTCGTTGTACTTCTGCGCCCGCACCATTGCTTAATGCCATTGGCAAGAATCCTAACGAGGCTACACAAGCCGTCATTAAGACAGGACGAAGTCGAATAGATGTACCCTTGATTACAAGTTGCTTCGGATCTTTCATGCCTTCACGTTTCAATAAATTGAATTCAGTAATCAATACAATTCCGTTGAGTACTGCTACACCAAACAAAGCAATGAATCCTATACCGGCTGATATACTGAAAGGCATATCTCTTAGCCACAAAGCGAATATTCCTCCCATAGCCGACAAAGGAATGGCACTAAAGATTAATAGACCTTGTTTAATTTTGCCGAAAGCAAAATAGAGCATTAGCAAAATTAGAAGAAGAGCAATTGGCACAGCAATCATTAGTCGTTGCCTTGCTTGAATCAAATTTTCAAACTGCCCACCGTAGGTGATGTAATACCCACTAGGAAATTTGACTTGTTTTTCTGTTTTTTCTTTTAATTCTTTTACGATACTCTCGACATCTCTTCCTCTTACATTAAATCCGATTGTTATTCTTCGGTGAGCATCTTCCCTTTGAATTTGATTTGGACCTACTTCAATATTTACATCTGCAACTTCTCTCAAGGGGATTATTATCCCATTATTTTTAACGATTGGTAACGACCCGATATCTTCCGTTTTAGTTCGCGAAGTTGAATCGAGACGGATAGCAATGTCATAGCGTTCTTCGTGCTCATATATTTGGCCTGCTAAATATCCACTGTAAGAAGTAGCTATGGCTTTGTTAACTTCGTTAACTGTTAAGTTATGTTTAATTAATCCATCTCTGTTTACTCTAATTACCAATTGTGGTAATCCTGTTGTCGATTCAACATATAAATCGCGTGCACCGTCAACTGTATTAATAATTCTTCCCAGTTCTTCTGCATATTTACTTAAGCTATCTAAATCATCTCCGAATATTTTGCAAACTACATCTTGACGAGCACCTGTCATAAGTTCGTTGAATCGCATTTGTACCGGATATTGGAATCCTGTGGTAACACCTGGCAAATCTTCAACAGCTTTACTCATTTTTTCTGCTAATTCGTCGAAAGTTTTAGCACTGGTCCATTCTGATTTGTCTTTCAGAATAACCATCATGTCGCTGGCTTCAATGGGCATTGGGTCTGTTGGAATTTCTCCGCTTCCGATTTTAGTAACTACTTTTTCTACTTCCGGAAATTTCGATTTTAATATTTCAGCAGTTTTTTGTGTAGCCTGAATGGTGGTGGTTAGGGAACTGCCGGTAAGTGTTCTTGTATCTACGGCAAAGTCACCTTCTTCTAACTCCGGAATGAATTCTCCTCCAAGATGTGACATTACAACAACAGATATTACAAATAGAGAAATTGATCCTGCAACAATTCTCTTAGGAATAAGCAATGCTTTTTCTAAGAGTTTTTTGAATTTGCGTTCAATGGCGATTATGGTTCTTTCAGAAAGATTATTTCCTTTTTTAATTTTGCGACTTAGAACCAATGAACTCATCATCGGGATATAAGTTAAAGAAAGTAGAAATGCTCCCAAAATGGCAAAAGATACAGTTTGAGCCATTGGCTTAAACATTTTTCCTTCTATCCCTTCAAGCGATAAAATAGGTAAGTATACAATTAGAATAATAATTTGTCCGAATACAGCTGCATTCATCATTTTGCCTGATGAAGTACGTACTTCTTCGTCCATTTGTAATTTACTTACTTCAGTCAATTCAGAGAATTGTTTATTATGATGAAGTCGATGTAATATGGCTTCCACAATAATTACTGCACCATCTACTATTAGTCCGAAGTCGAGCGCCCCTAAACTCATTAAGTTTCCACTCACCCCAAAGAAGTTCATTAGAATTATCGCAAATAACATTGAAAGAGGAATTACTGATGCTACTAATAATCCTGCTCTGAAATTGCCTAAGAATAAGACTAAAATCAACACAACAATTAATGCACCTTCAATTAGGTTTCTTTCAACTGTGGAGATGGCATTGTTCACCATTTTAGTTCTGTCGAGGAATGCTTCGACTTCAACTCCCTCGGGTAAAGTCTTTTTGATTTCAGCGATTTTTTCTTTTACTTTTTTAATAACTTTAGATGAGTTTTCGCCCTTTAACATCATTACTACAGCACCACAAACCTCCTTTTCATTATTATATACTACAGCACCATAGCGAATGGCAGATCCGATTTTAACTTCAGCAACATCTTTTATTTTTACAGCCGTACCATTACTTGTCTGCTTAATAGCAATAGCTTCTATTTCCTGTTGATTTTTTACCAATCCCTCACTTCGTATGTATAAAACACTCGGTCCTTTTTCAATATAGGCTCCACCTGTATTTTGATTGTTTTGTTCAACCGCGTCAATCACTTCTTGCAATGAAACTTGAAGTGATTTTAACTTTTCAGGATTAATGGCTATTTCAAATTGCTTTAATTTACCTCCGAAAGAGCTTACATCGGCAACACCTTCGGTTCCGAGTAATTGCTTACGGATAATCCAATCTTGAATGCTTCTAAGCTCCTGCAATGAATATTTGTTTTCATATCCTTTAGCAGGCTTTACTACGTATTGATAAATTTCTCCCAAGCCGGTAGTTACAGGACCTAGTTCCGGTCGACCTATTTCAGGAGGAATAATTGATGCGACTTGTTGGAGACGTTCATTCACTTGGGTTCGTGCCCAATAAATATCGGTTTCGTCTTTAAATACTATCGTAACAACCGATAATCCGAAGCGAGAAAACGATCGTTGTTCGATGATGCCCGGAATGTTTCGCGTTACTTGCTCTATTGGAGCTGTTATGATTCTTTCAATATCGGCTGCACCGTATGAAGGAGATGATGTAATAATTGTTACCTGATTATTGGTAATATCGGGAACGGCATCGATAGGAAGTTGAGTAGCATTATAGATTCCGCCCACTATAAGTAGTAGAATAAATAAGCCGACAATCAACTTGTTTTTTATCGATAGCCGGATGATTTTTTCCAGCATGGGATAAATAAGTTAAGAGTAATTAAAATGGAATTACAAAGCGCAAAAGGGCGCTTATTATGCACTTAATAAAAATTATGCTCGCGGCGGTTGCCAAACAGTATTCGGAATATGAATAGTGTTTTGTTCCTGATAATCGAAAAACAGGGTGGTTTCTATGTCATTGAAAACAAAACCCGAAAATTCTATTTTTTCTGTGTATGCAATTGGAGCAGAAGCGAAATTGTACTCGAAACTTTTAAAAGGAAGCTTCATATCTTCATGTGCATCACTATCGTAGTTTTCTAATTCTCTGTAATGGAGGAACAAAAACTCTGCAATACCCAATTCCGGTTCAGTAATTTGGTGCTCATTAAAATGATGTGTTAGCGCAGGTAGCTTCATTAACTGATACAATCCCGCTTGCGGGAAAGCTACAGCTAACAATAAAAACAAGGCTATGGCACGCTTCATAATTGCAAATATAGGATCTGTAGTCTAAAATGTGAAATAAAACTTCTGAATCGGAAAAATCTTTACTTGAAACTTATTTTTTGCTTGACAGATGAATGTAGAATGTATGATCCAAACATTTTCCGTTAGTGTCTGAATGTATTTTAACTTTATGTTGTCCATTTTCGTCAAGGACATATTCTTCCATTTCTTTCAACTCTGGTACCGGTTTGTCTGATTTTATAACCCAAACCTCGGTATTAGTTTTTACATGGTCTCTAAAATATGATTTGTAGGTAATACAATCATTCGGACTATAACATGTAGTATTTAGAAATTCGTTGCCAAGGCTATCCATTACAATTCGCTGTTCTACTGAGGGAATTGAATCTCCTTTGAAGCTCCAATAAACAATCCATCCGTTGGGCATGGTATCTTTAATACGCATCAATGCCATGCTAAAACTGCTATCGGCATTAAAAAGACTATCGGCAAACCACTCTTGATTTGGTTGGTAATAAATTTTGTTGAACTTCTTTAGCTTCCCGTTTTCGTCAAACGATGTCTTTTTATATAGCTTTCCTGAAGAGTTATAATAATAGTAAATTGTAGTCGAAGGGAAGTCGCGCCTTACTTTCTTTATAAGCTGTTCTTCTCTGTTAAAGTAACTCACCGAAACAGTATCACATACTTTTTGATCACAATCGCATTTTAGCTCATAGGTGATTTTTTGGGCATTGCTTTTGAATATGCCCAACGTGCAAAATAGAAGAAGTGAAAGAATTCGTTTCATAGGGTTGCAAAAATAGCGAAGGGGAATAGATTCATTCATTTTCCTTGGTTATTCTAATCAGATTTGGATAAATCTTGGTAATTAGGTATATTTACGGCAATTAGATATAGTTATGGAGAATTTAACCGATATTAAATGTCCAAAATGCCAGTCCTATAGGGTCATTAAAAGCGGAATTGTTAATGATAAGCAGCGCTTTTGTTGTAAAAATTGCACTTACTATTTTACTGTTGATAAGCTGGGGAAGCGCATCGATTCATATTATGTGACCAAAGCCTTGCAATTGTATATTGAAGGCCTCAGCTCTCGAGAAATTGAGCGATTATTAGGGATTAGTCATGTATCAGTTATGAATTGGGTGAAGCAATACGGATTGAAACGTCCGGTGAATAGTCATTATCATCCCAGCTATAAGGTTTTGAATCATTCGGAGTTGGTGGAGTATATGAGTAAAAAGGAGAATCTAAGCGGAGCAGGATCAGTAATTACCGAATTGGGCGATAAGTTTATGTTGATTAAATGGGAGCGATTTAGATCCTGATTTCATGATTTTTCAATTATTATCTCTAAAATACACTATTTTTTCATTAGCTATTGTAAATTAACAATTAGCTACATTTAATTTGCAAAAAGAGGGTAGGTGTTTGCACATTTGGTCGTCGGGTCCGGACTCCCAACCAATTAAAACATCTAACCATGAAAAAAAATCTATTAACTATTGCCGGTGTTTGCTTTCTGTTGTTAAATGCTTTCGTAGCTTCTGCTCAAGGAGGCGAAGGTTATGGCAGCGGAATCAAAATAAATTTGGATACTACCGGTACCCGATTTATCCGAATCATTAATTGGCATCAGGTCTGGGTTCGATTTAATGAAAACAATCCCGGTAGTACTGCTAATGGTGAGGCTTCAAATAGTCAAGTTGATTTCGCTATTCGTCGCTCTCGTTTTTTATTCATGACGCAAATTAGTCCGAAGTTTTTAGTTGTATCTCACTTCGGTATCAATAATCAAACCTTATTAAGCGGGGGCGCTGCTGGGCAAGGAGCTGCCGGTACTGATGCAAAAAAGCCTCAATTGTTTTTGCATGATCTATGGGCTGAGTATGCCATCAAAAAAGAAGTTATGTACTTTGGTGCAGGATTGAATTACTGGCAGGGTCCTTCCCGAAAAGCGAATGCAAGCACACTAAATTTTATGACGCTGGATGCCCCCATTCATAACTGGTATAATATCGATGCTACTGATCAATTTGGCCGCTATCCCGGTATGTATATCAAAGGAAAAATCCTGAAAAGCAGAAAGCTTGATTATCGCTTAGCATTGAACTTTCCTTTTGCTATGCCTACTGCTAATGCGCTCACAAAACTTGATACAACAGCTGCTAAAAACGATAAAGTAATCGCTTCTTATCGTGGTGTTGGAATGCAAAAAACGATGACAACAGGATATCTGATGTATCAGTTCAAGGATAAAGAAAGTAATGTTCTTCCTTATACTGTTGGTACTTATTTGGGTTCAAAAAAAGTGATTAATGTGGGATTCGGAGGAAGCTACACTCCAGAAATGATGTGGGCACTTCAGAAAAATTCTTCTACAGGTAAATTAGATACACTTCGTCAAGATCAACTACTGTTGACAGCCGATTTTTTCATGGATTTGCCACTTAATAAAAGCAAAGGAACCGCAGTTACTTTATATGCTTCTGCTCAATACTGCGATATGGGCGATAACTTCGTTCGTTTAGTTGGACTGTCAAATCCTACTAATGGATTGAATTCTGAAAATACATATTCCGGTACAGGTAATAATGTTCCTGTGGTTGGTACGGGTACAATTATGTATGCCGAAGCCGGCTATCTTTTCCCTGCAACTAAAATCGGGAAATTCCAACCTTATGTTGCTTGTAATTATGCGCAATATGATCGGATATCCGATGCCGTTATGATTAATGATGTTGGTGTAAATTATTTAGTGAATGGCCATCATGCAAAAATTACTCTCAATTACCGCTCTCGTCCTTACTTCGACTATAAGGATCCCGCTGTTAAATATGGCGATATCGTGAAGAAAGGAAATAAGAGTGAAATTACTATGCAATTCCAAGTTTACTTGTAGGATTTCTTACCTCAAAAAATTAAATTATGTCAGAACAAGCATTTAAAAAGACAATACGTAGTGTTATCGCCGCAAGCTCGGTGGGCACACTTATCGAATGGTACGATTTCTACATCTTTGGTAGTTTGGCTACAATCATTTCTACTCAGTTTTTTCCTGATGATAAATCTTCCGCTGCATTACTTTCTACTTTAGCGATCTTTGCTGCCGGTTTCATCGTGCGCCCTTTTGGTGCATTAGTATTTGGACGTTTAGGCGATATGATTGGTCGTAAATATACTTTCTTGTTAACACTAGTGTTAATGGGAGGATCTACTTTTGCGATCGGATTAATACCAACTTATAAAACAATTGGTGTTGCCGCTCCTTTGTTGGTGCTATTACTTCGCCTTATTCAAGGTTTAGCGCTTGGTGGTGAATATGGTGGTGCTGCTACTTATGTAGCCGAACATGCGCCTGCAGGAAAACGAGGATTCTATACCAGCTGGATTCAAACTACTGCCACTCTAGGATTATTCCTTTCATTAGGTGTTATCCTTACTACAAGAACAACACTCGGCGTAGAAACATTTAACGATTGGGGATGGAGAATTCCTTTTCTCGTTTCCTCAATCTTAGTTGTGGTTTCTATCTACATCCGTATGAAGATGCATGAGTCGCCAATGTTTACTAAACTTAAAAAAGAGGGAAGGATTTCTGCTAATCCTTTGAAGGAAAGTTTTGGTAAGAAGGAAAATCTGAAGATGGTATTACTTGCATTGTTTGGTGCTGTAATGGGACAAGGTGTTATTTGGTATACCGGTCAATTCTATGCGCAATCGTTCATCGAAAATACTTGTAAAGTCGATTTCGCTCAATCACGTACAATGTTACTTTGGGCTATCGCCTTCGCTACTCCATTCTTTGTGGTGTTTGGTAGCTGGAGTGATAGAGTAGGACGTAAATGGATCATGTTAGGAGGGATGTTCCTCGGATTAATTTCATACCGTAGTATCTACCAAGAATTGTTAGATGTAACGAACGATAAAAACAAAATGGAAGTTGTTGCTGAAAAAACGCAATCGTACGAGTCAAAATTAGTTACAGGTACTGCCGATTCATTAACTAAAACAATCACCATTCGTAAGTTTGAAGATGGTGCTGTATTTAAAGAAACAAAAACTGATACGTCGTATGCTGAAGTTGGTAAAGTGACCATTAAGCCTACCATTAAAATGGAAAAGACTTTGGGAAGTCATGATTATAGATGGATGATTTTCTTAGTGTTTATACAAATCATTTTTGTTACGATGGTTTATGGGCCAATTGCTGCCTTCCTAGTAGAGATGTTTCCTACCCAAATTCGATATACTTCTATGTCGCTACCGTATCATATCGGTAATGGTGTTTTCGGAGGATTAGTGCCATTCATATCAACGCTAATTATTGAGTACACTAAAACACCTGATAATCCTGCGGGACAACCTTTAGCCGGATTATGGTACCCAATGTCGGTTGCAGCTATCTGTTTAATAATCGGAATCTTTTACCTGAGCAATAAAATTGATCAGAATGTAAAAGACGAAGAAAATGCTTATATCCACCATCAATAAAATCACTTTGCTATGTCACAGTTACGAAAAATATTAGGCGTCGTATGGATGCTTCTAGGGCCGGCTACTATATTGTTTTTAATTAGTCAGGCTTCACATAAAATATCTCAACCTACTAGTACTACAAACGATATACTTCAATGGGGAATCATTATTACCATCTTTGTTCCGATCGCTATCGGATTGATGATATTCGGTTACTATGCTGTAAAAGGTGAGTATGCCGAAATAGAAGAGTAAATTAGTAATTACGATCAGGCCGGTATCGTCGCAGGTCCGGCTTGATTGTTCTTAATTTATTATATTGAATTTTGCTTAAATTAGTGCAATGAATAATAGGGTGTCGTTGAAGCTTGGCGTTTTAGCAGTAGTTGGTTTATTACTGTTCAATTTTCCATTGCTGAAAACGGTTAATGCTGCAGCTTTTTCTTCCGATTTGCCAATGATGCCTATTTATTTGTTTGTTTGCTGGATTCTTTTTGTTACGCTCATCTTTTTAATAGTAAGAAGGAAAATATGAATCCGTTAATATTATCGATCGTATTTGTAGCTTACTTGCTATTGCTGTTTTTTATTGCGTTTAAAGCAGAAGGATGGAAGTGGAAGGGACGAAAAGTTACTTCTTTGCCTTTAGTTTATGCTCTTTCAGTTTCGGTATTTTGTACGGCTTGGACTTTCTACGGAAGCTTAGGTTCTGCATCAACGGGTTCACTTAATTTCTTGGCGGTTTATTTGGGTCCGACGATTATGGCGCCATTAGGATTTTTATTGCTCAAAAAATTAGTGCGTGTTTGTAAATTGCAACAAATAACTTCGTTAGCTGATTTAATTTCATCTCGCTACGGGAAAAATATTTCATTAGGTTCTATTGTTACTATTTGTTGCTTTATAGGAATCGTACCTTATCTTTCACTTCAATTAAAAGCAATTTCTGAAAGTTTTAGAATTTTAGGAGGATATTCGTTCGACTATAAAGGTGTTGATACAATAGCTCTTGTAATCTCTTTCATATTAATTGGTTTCACGGTTTTGTTTGGCTCGCGTAAAACACTTACTAGCGAACAGCATAGTGGATTATTGGCGGCAGTGGCGTTTGAGTCGGTTGTTAAGTTATTTGTGTTTCTGCTTGCGGGATTAATTATTTCGTATTTGGCGTGGAATTCGCTTTCTGCCGGATTGAATACTGATGGAATTATTTCCGGATTCGCTTCTTTCTTTAAAGAAAAAGAGAGTATTCCTTTTAATTTCGGTGATTGGTTTTGGGTTGCTTTGATCTCCGGATTTGCTTCGATTTTATTACCTCGAATGTTTCAAATTAATGTTGTAGAGAATGATTCTGAACATAACCTTACCCATTCAGTTTGGGTATTCCCTTTATACCTTTTATTGATTAATATTTTTGTTTTGCCGATTGCATATGCCGGATATTTGTTTCTAGGGAATAATACAATAACAGATTATACTTTATTACTGCTTCCTTTAAAGTATAACTTACCTTGGTTGGCTGTTTTCGTTTTTATAGGAGGTATTTCAGCTGCAACTAGCATGGTTATAGTTGAAACTATTGCATTGAGTACAATGTTTAGTAATAGTTTAGTGATCCCTTTTTTAGCTCGTCAAGCAAATAGTAATTCGAAGATTTCTTCTATTGGAAACATTACTTTGTTTATTCGAAAGTTCGGAGTGTTCTTTACTATTTTGTCGGCTTATTTGTATTATGAGTTTGTAAGTCATTATACAAGTTTGATTTCAATCGGATTAATTTCTTTTGTTTCTGTTGCTCAATTCGCACCAGCGGTTTTTGGAGGACTTTATTGGAAGTCAGGAAATAAATTCGGTGCTTTATCGGGGATATTAGTTGGTTTCGTTGTTTGGTTTTTTACACTCATCGTTCCTTCACTTGCTCAAAATGATATTCTGAGTCGCGATATTATAGATTATGGTTTGTTTCATTTAGTTTGGCTTAAACCAAATTCGTTG
The DNA here is from genome assembly GCA_029547265.1 of Bacteroidota bacterium. Classification (GTDB taxonomy): domain Bacteria; phylum Bacteroidota; class Bacteroidia; order AKYH767-A; family OLB10; genus CAINEC01. The sequence continues at coordinate 2,825 of JAKPPP010000277.1, read as the reverse complement.
TTTGGACTCGATGGATGGGGTTCAATTGCTCATGCTTCCTTTTGGTCTCTGTTGTTTAATTTTGGATGTTATATCATCGTTTCCGTTTGGACAAATCAAACTGAGGAAGAAAAAGCTCAAGCCGAATTATTTGTCGATATTTTCAAATATTCTGAAGTGTATGAATCTTCGGTTGTTTATAAGGGTGTAGCTTATATTCCCGATGTAAAGGCATTGCTTGCCAATTTCGTAGGAGATGTCCGTGCTAATAATTTAATTAATGCTTTTTCAAAACGCCATAAAATTGAAAATGATATTTCAGCAAAGGCAGATCCTCGAATGGTTGCTTTCGTTGAACGTACATTGAGTGGCATCGTAGGTTCTGCTTCATCACGGTTAATGGTTGCTACCGTTGTTAAAGAGGAAGAAGTGAGTGTCCAAGAGTTAATGGGAGTGTTGAAGGAATCTCAAAACTTAATTGCATTGAACAATGAATTGAAACGTAAAACATTTGAGTTGAATAATACTAAAAGTGTGTTAGAGGAAACAAATCGTAAATTGATTCAACTGGATGAATTGAAGGACGATTTTTTAACTACCGTTACTCATGAATTGCGTACTCCAATTACTTCTATTCGTGCATTTTCTGAAATCTTGTATGATAATCCCGATATGGAGTTAGAGGATCGTCAACATTATACAAATATTATTACCCGTGAAACTGAACGTATTACTCGTTTAATCGCTCAAGTATTGGACTTAGAGAAATATGAATCGGGGCGACAAAAATTGCATCTTACTCGATTTGATTTATATGATATTGTAATCAATGTCATTGAGGGAATGCAACAGTTAGTAGCAGAAAAACAAGTCAATATTAACGTTGCTGAGTTTTCTTATGTTGTGGTAGCTGATGAAGATAAAATTACACAAGTGCTAATAAATTTAATAAGCAATGCAGTAAAATTTGTCCCGCAAAATACAGGCGAGATTACTATCGATAGTACATTGGATAAAGGTTTAATAAAATTAGTGGTGTCTGATAATGGCAAAGGAATCGATCCTCAGTTTCATGAGTTGATTTTTGATAAATTCTATCAAGCAGAGAATCAAACCATTCGTAAGCCAAAGGGTAGTGGACTTGGATTAGCAATCTGCAAAAAAATTATGCAGCTGCATGGAGGTGATATTTCGTTAAGAAGTATACTTGGTGAGGGTAGTGAATTCACAATAGTGTTTCCAATTAAAAGAGAGAATTAGTCATGTATAAAATATTAATTGCCGATGATGAACCTAACATCCTTTTATCGCTGGAATTTTTAATGCGAAAGAATGGATATAATGTGTTTATTGCCAGGAATGGTTCTGAGGCTATGGAAATTATAAATCGTGATAAACCTCAGTTGGTTGTTTTAGATATTATGATGCCTGATATTGATGGATATCAAATTTGCACTCATATCAAATCATCAAAAGAACTGTCAGATTGCAAAGTAGTATTTCTTTCTGCCAAAGCAAAGGAAAGTGACATCAAGAAAGGATTAGAAATTGGTGCAGATGCTTATCTGACTAAGCCGTTTTCTACTCGTGTATTAATGCAAAAAATAAGTGAACTGTTAAAGTAAAAATTATTTCATCATGACTCCATATCGTCAATTATATCGTCGTAGTATTGAAAATCCTGAAGCATTTTGGGGCGAACAAGCATCGTTAATCAAATGGTTCAAATCACCTGAAAATATTCTTTCACGTGACGAAAAAGGCCTCTATCGTTGGTACAGTGATGGAATTATGAATACCTGTTATTTGGCTGTTGATATGCATGTGGAAGAGGGAAGAGGCGATCAAGTTGCATTGATTTATGATTCACCCGTTACTAAGGTAGTGGAGAAGTTTACTTATAAAGATTTGCAAAAAAATGTTTCTGCTCTCGCAGGTGGATTGCAAAAGTTGGGAGTTCAAAAAGGCGATCGTGTTGTGATTTATATGCCTTTAGTGCCTGAAGCTTTATTTTCAATGTTGGCTTGCGCCAGAATCGGAGCAGTGCATTCAGTGGTGTTCGGTGGATTCGCTCCTCATGAATTAGCAGTTCGTATAGATGATGCTCAACCTAAAGTGATTATTTCTGCTTCTTGCGGAATTGAAATCGATCGCGTGATTGCTTATAAACCAATGCTCGATGATGCCATAAGTAAATCGATTTTCAAGCCACAGCATACTGTGATTTTACAACGCCCAATGATGACAGCCGATATGTGGCCGGGACGTGATGTTGATTATAAAGAACTCGTTCAAAGTGCTCCATTAGCCAATTGTGTACCCGTAAATGCTAGTGATCCGCTTTATATTCTTTATACCAGTGGTACTACAGGAAAGCCAAAAGGAATCCTTCGCGATAACGGTGGGCATGCTGTGGCTTTGCGTTTTAGTATGGACCATATTTATAATGTAAAAGCAGGCGATGTATTCTGGGCTGCAAGTGATGTTGGATGGGTTGTTGGACATAGTTATATGGTTTATGGTCCTCTGATGCAAGGTTGCACAACTTTACTATATGAGGGTAAACCGGTTCGTACTCCTGATGCAGGTGCTTTTTGGCGAGTTGTTGAACAACATAAAGTAAATATTTTATTCACGGCGCCAACAGCATTCCGTGCTATTAAGAAAGAAGATCCCGAAGGTGAGTTGCTTCATAAATATGATATTTCTTCATTGCATCGATTGTATTTGGCCGGTGAGCGTTGTGATGTGCCAACATGGTATTGGGCTACTGAAATGTTAAAGGTTCCTGTTATTGATCATTGGTGGCAAACAGAAAGTGGCTGGCCGATTGTGGCTCAAATGCC
>JAKPPP010000276.1 GCA_029547265.1 Bacteroidota bacterium | reverse complement strand
TTTGAATATTACTTCCGGGGGAACAGTTTCCTACTTTACCAATGGAACCTCTCCTAATAGAGTATTTGTAATGCAATGGCAAAATGTGAAATTCTATAATACCGCAGCTAACAACGGAAATTTATCTTTCCAAATTCAGCTCTATGAAAAAGATAATCACGCTGAAGTACATATTAAAGAACTTAATGATCCCGTTCCTAGTGCGCATACTGTTGGATTGGAAAATTCTACAGGTACAAAAGCAATTACTAATTCATTAAGAAATAATGTTTCTTTTAGTGTTGCTCTTGGCTCTCCTGAAGCATGGAGCTTCTTCCCTGATACTAATAATATTTCTTATGCATGGTCTCCTGCAACGTATTTAAGTAGTACGTCTACCTCAAATCCTCAGGTGGTCGGAATAAATTCACCGGTTAATTATACAGTCACAATTACAGGCCCCGCAGGTTGCTCTCAACTGACAAGGAATTTATTCTTGAATGTACTCCCTAATCCGGCACCAAAAATTACTCCCGGTGATACTACCATTTGTTCTGATCAAACAATCTTCCTAAAAGTTCGCGATACAGGAGTATATGCAGGTGGTTACCCTCTTGGGACTACTGTCGATTGGATAGGGATTAATAATAATCTTTCACCTAATGATTCTGTCCCTTCAAATTTAACTTCTAACTATCAAGCCAAAGTTATTCTTCCAAATGGTTGCTTTGGTTTTTCAAACCAAGTAACTATCAGTAGCAGATCAGTTTCTGTTGTACCGCAAATCACTAATGTGAATTGTAATGGTGTTCCGGGAAAAATTGTTGTTACTAATGTGAGTGCACCGGCACCTCCGTATCGATATGTATGGACAGACGGTACAAACATTTTAAGAGATACTATCTCATCCTCGATTAGCGATTCTTTGCAACAACTTCAAAGTGGTCAGTATTTCCTTTCTATTTACGATAACTTCGGTGGAGCATTAAGTTGTAGTACATTGAATATGATGTTTAATGTTCAACAACAACCTCCGTTGAATATTAATTTGGTTTCAAAAAGTGATATAACTTGTTTTGGACAAATTGATGGAGCAATTGCTGTATCTGCTTCGAATGGTCAAGCACCATATTCGTATTTGTGGAGTAATTCTAGTGCTACATCAAGTATATTCGGATTGTCACCGGGAACATATACTGTTACTGTTACTGATGCAACAGGATGTAACGGATCTGCTTCTTTTAATATTTCAGAACCTCAGCCAATCAATGGAAACTTTGTAGTTCAAAATGCTTGCTATGGTGAAACTAACGGAAGTATTACAGCCAATCCTACAGGAGGAACAGGTTCATATTATATTGAATGGTTCGACTCTCAAACAAATTCTATTACTTCAGGGGTGAATTCAATTTCAGGGCTTACCGCAGATAGCTATTATGCATTAATTATGGATGCAAATTCTTGTCAGCAAATTGATTTGATTACTGTGAATCAAAACTTGCCGCTTGAAATTTATAGCTTTTCACCAAACCCTGTTAAGGAAGATTCTATTTTGACATTAACAGGAACCGGATTTACCCAAGTTGATTCAATTCGAATTAATGGTGAACTAATTGATGACTATACAATTGTTAGCGATAATCAAATTGATATCGAAATTGAAGATGATGAGGAAGTCGAGAATGGTTATATTCAATTATTTGCCGGTCAGTGTTCTGCAATTTCAGACGATTCATTGATAATTATTCATCTGTTTAAGTGTTATGCAGATGCCGATAATGATTTATATGGCGACAATTCAAGTTTCCTTCATGTTTATTCTTTACCTCCGGGATACGTTCTTAATAATGACGATTGTAACGATGCTAATGCGAATATTAATCCGAGTGTAGCAGAAGTTTGTAACGGTATCGACGATAACTGTAATTCACAAGTTGATGATGGTTTAATCTTCACAACTTATTATGTAGATGCAGACGGCGACGGATTTGGTTCGACAACTTCATTAGTGTCTTGCTCTAATCCTGGCGCAGGTTATGTGTTAAACAACACTGACTGCAACGATAATGATATCGACGTTTATACTTCATCATCATTGTATATTGATGTTGATGGCGATGGTTATGATGCAGGCACTTCAGTTCAATGCTATGGAGCAACATTACCTTCGGGATATATTGCATCTACTTTAGGTAGCGACTGTAACGATGCAAATGCGAATGTTCATCCGAATGCAACAGAAGTATGTAATGGAATTGATGATGATTGCGATACTCAAGTAGATGAAAATGCATTTATCACTTCGATTCAACCATCAACGGCAGCGATTGGAGCAACAATAACATTATCGGGAAGCGGCTTCACAGGAATAACAACAATACTATTCGGAACAATTCCTGCTAGCAACTTTACTGTTGTTGATGACAATACAATTACTGTAGAGGTTCCAACAGGAGCAGTCGATGGGTTTATTACTATATCTAACAATATTTGCGGGCCAATCACAAGTGGTTCTATATTTACGGTTACTCCATCAGCAGCAAGCCTACATTTGAAAGTGTTTATTCAAGGGTTCTATGTTGGAGGAGGTCAAATGACGCCGGTGTTATTTAATAACGGTTTATCAACCGATCCTAATGCTGTTGATTCATTAACAATTGAATTGCACGATGCAAATTCTCCTTATTCGTTAGTTGAAGCACAAGTAGTCATCCTTGATGTTAACGGAGATGCAGTTGCTCAATTCCCTGGGAATACAATAGGTAATTCATATTATGTGGTAGTCAAACACAGAAATTCAATCGAGACATGGAGTAAAGATCCTGTGCTGATTCAATCAAATACACTATTCGATTTAGCTCATTAAGGCATTAAAAACCACGTTGAAAAGGGGAGGTAATACTCCCCTTTTTTTATGCGTTTGAACATGTATTAGCCGGAATTCGAATTATATTATTGGGTTTTTCCATATCCAAGTTTAATTATAAAATATTGAAATACAGTGAATTGTATAAACTATTCAGTTTTTTTACAACTCTACGAAACTTCTTGGCCTAAACCTGTACTAACTACACACGATTAAATATTAAGTTCTTACAAGTAATAAATTCCAGTGCAACTTGCTATACCCACGAATTAAGGATCCGGGGTATTTTAGTAGTAGGTTTGATTGAATAATGGTTGAATGGGAGGGCGATGTGGTTATCGCCCTTTTTAAATTACATGCAACCTTTTTAACCGAATCTGCATCTAATTAAATATAGCACCTAAAAACGCTTATCTAGTACAACCTACCTAAATCTTTGGCGAACCTTTCAAATGCGTTGACCGGTATCTCCGATAGTTTTTTCCAAGAGCCTCTAACCGGGGGCTCTTTTTTGTTTTATTGAAATCCAAATATCCATTGCTGTCGATTCTGTTAGTACTTTAGCAAAATGATTGGAACTAAAAACTTGGTCATGAAAAGCATAAAACAATTCGCATTCAAATTACTTCTTTTTTCTTTTCTAATTTTTTCAGGTATAGCCAAAGCTCAATCTACTAAGCTTGAAGTGCGTTTTGCAGGTGGCCCTAATCGTTCTAGTTTATATGGCAACAAGGCGATTGACTCTTCCAATCCTTTATATGGAATAACCGGCGATCTTTCTCTCGAATATCATTTCAACAGATTTGTATCGATACTTCCCGGCATCTCCTATAATGAAAAAGGAAATATTAATCCGACCGTTTACACCGACACCTTAGGTAATCCTTTAGCTACTGCCGATATAAAAACAAAGTTGAAATATTTAAACGTTCCATTGCTGATTAGATTCACATTCGGTAATCGTTTTAAATTTTATTTCAATACAGGTCCATACTTAGGCTTATTGCAAAATGCTAAAACAATTACTCCCTCAATTGGCAGTATTGAAGCAACGGAGTTCAATATTGATTCAACATTGAAAGAACAAGAGTGGGGTGTTTCATTAGGGCTAGGTATTGCATTCCCAATCACTAAAAGATTAAATCTGGGACTAGAACTTCGCAATGATGCAGGTCTACAAAATATTAGCGACTTGACAATTAATAATAATGGTAAAATAAAAACCAATGAAACTTCAGCTTTGTTTTCTATAAGTTATATTCTTATAAAATCGAAGGACAAAGACAAGGACAAAGAAAAGGATGATTAGTCAATCTTTTTGAATGTATATCCTTTTTCAGAAAAGTGTTTTAATACTAGTGGTAAAGCATAAAGCATATTTTTTGATGCTTTTAAACTGTCGTGAAATACAATAACAGATCCGTTTTCTGCGTATCGTAAAACATTTTCAAGCACTTCTTCTTTTGGAACTTTTGTATCGAAGTCGCATGAAATAACATCCCACATAATTATTCGATACTGCTTTCTTAATGTGAATAATGTTCGTGCGGTTAGCTTGCCATATGGTGGCCTAAAAATATCGGAGTTGATTTTTTTCTGTGCCTTCTCAACATCTTTTATATAGTCGCGATAATGTACCTTCCAACTATTATAATGATGATAACTATGATTGCCGATTCGATGTCCTGCTTCTTGTACTTGCTTGTAAATCTCAGGATGTTTAACAACATTTTCCCCAATGCAAAAGAAGGTTGCTTCTGCTTCAAAGCTTTTTAAAATCGAAAGTACTTGCGGAGTTACCTCAGGTATTGGCCCGTCGTCGAATGTTAAATAGAGTACTTTTTCAGTACACTTAAAATTCCATGTTACTCCCGGATAAAGTCGTCTTAAATAGAGTGGAGGCCTCACCATTCCCCAAAAATAGGTAATTGTATTATGGTGAAGGATAATATCCTAAATCAAATTTTAATTTCATTATGCTTTCTCCTTTTATTATTTTTTTACCTTCATACTCAAATCCAAAATGAATGATGAAAAAATTACTCTTAGTCTTGGCCTTGTTTGTTACTGTACAATCAAAGGCACAATTTGCTAACGACTCTTTACTGAATGTGGTTATACATGACCAAAGCGGTTCAGAGCAGGCAACTCCGTTAGTAGCTTCACGTGCCGATGGTGGTGCTTATATTTCTTGGTTTGATCAATCTACAGGTAGCTATGTATTAAAGATGAATCGTATCGATGCTGCAGGAAATAAATTATGGGGTGCTACCGGAATTGTAGTTAGTAACGCACCTCAAAATACAGCATTATTTCGCTACGACCTAAAAACGGACCAGCTGGGAAATGCTGTTGTAGCCTTTCAAGATCAACGAACAGGTTCTATGCAAATTGTAGTTCAAAAGTTAGATAGTACCGGTACAGCATTCTTCGCAACTAATGGTATTGTTTTGCAAGATGCCGACGGTTCAGAAGGACTTTCTCCTGTGATAGGTATATTGGGTAACAATAATATTGTCGTGGCTTGGAACGAATATTCTTCAACTACTAAATGGGTTTGTTTTTACGAGCTAAATCCTTTAACAGGACAACCAATTACTGGCACTGCTCCTCAACGTATTAAATCATTAACAACCGGTACCGGTTATTCAAGACCTTATGTACTTCCTTTGGGTAATACACAGTATTATTTACAGTATGTTCAAGAGGTAGGAAGCTTCCCTGGAGCAACATGTAAGATGTATGTTCAAAAATTCGATACAGCTTATAGTTCTGTTTGGTCAACCCCTATTGTTCTTTCTTCGAAAACAATTTCATTCTTTTATTTCCCTACTGTAATATCTGATGGCGGCACAGGATTATTATGTTCTTTCAATACTTCTAATCCAACTAATGCTTCTCTCACTTCTGTGTATTTGCAACATTTGGATTCGGCAGGTGTTACTTGGAGTGCAACAGGCACAGCATTAACATCTTCAACTTCGATTCAATCATATATGGGAAGTTATGTGCATCACTCTGCTACTAATGAAACTTGGATTGCATTACAGGTCACAAATACATCACAAAGTGCAGCAGGAGGTTCATTGCAACGTGTTAATGCTTCAGGAGCGCTTTTAATGGGAACCGACGGCGTTGTTGTAGATGCCCAAACATCTGATATCATTTATCCTTTCGGCATAGCTCAAAACGGAAATGATGCTGTTATTCTTTATACTGTTGGTGGATATAATAACCAAAAAATTAAAGGAACTGCTATTGATAGTATGGGAGTGAAGCAATGGGCTTTCGGTCAAAAGGAAATTTGCTCGACATTGAGTAATAAAGATGATATGTCGAGTACTCCGTTCATGAACCAATCGCTAATTGTTGTTTGGTCAGATACTCGACTCGATAATGGTATTTACGCCCAAAACTTAAACGACGATGGAACTATCGGGCCTCATGCTGTTGGATTAAATACAATCAGCTATTCTTCTGAAGGAGTTCAAATGATTAATCCTTCTTCTTTCCTTTCAATGCAATTCACGGACTCACGTTTAGGCAGTACCGAAATTAATATCTATGCTATTGACGGACGAAAAGTGTTTTCAAAAATGGCAGACAACACTAATTCAGAAATTCAACTTACCGAAACTGCAAATCTTCCTTCTGGATTATATATCGTAAGTTTAAATAACCGCCAATCTTTAAAATGGATGAAGCAGTAATTTAAAAATTAACGCATAAAAAAAGTCCCGATTTTGTCGGGACTTTTTTTATTTACTCAAGTGCTAATTATTGTCGCGCATTTTGCGATCCCATAAATGCAGCTTCGTATTTTCTGAATTTAGGTTCTAATTGTTTTACCAATTCTGTTTGTCCCGCATTCGTAGCCATTCTGATTAATTCATTGTAGATAGCTAGCGATTGATTTAAATCACGATCAACAAATTTCAAGTATTCAGTGCCTTTTAACGACATGTAATAATCAAGTTCGTTGTCGTAAATTTCTGACATACGTTTTGTGATTGAAATGGCCATGTCTAATGCATGCTTTCTTCTCGCCTCAGGTAATTCAACAGTATTACTGTTTAATGCACTGTCAGATACCGGACGATTAGATTGTGCTGCTGCGAAATACAATTCAATCGGACGTAACATCATAACATTATATCCAACAGTTTTGTCAGGCATTTCTTCGTTCATCTTATCAAGAACAGTAATAGCAGAATCGCGTTTACCGTTGTTGATTAATGATTCTGCTAAGCGTGCAAAATTATTTCTGAAGTTCATGGTCATTCCCATGTTAGTTTGATCGAGATATACATCTTCACGATTCATATTTCCCCAAAGGAATTTATTCATCATGTTATTGTACATAATTTTCTCATCAACTTTTCCTGTTTGACCAGATGCATCAGGAGCGTTTTTAATTGGCACTAATCGGTAAGCTAATCCTTCTAATTGGAAGAATGGTTCAAGGTTCATATAACTATCGTTACCAACAGTTACAGCGAAGTAAATAGGACGCTTCCAGTTATTATGCGCAATTAAATCGAGTATCATCAAATCAGCTTTCATCAAATATGATTTGTCTAATTCCCAATACATAGTATCAATAATTTTAGATGCATCTTCAGGACGAACTGTTCCTGATGCAAGTACAGCTTGCTTATCAACTACTAAACGGAATTTCTTAGTTGGGAAGTAGCTTAACTCAGAACCTGATTGCGTCTTAACTTTTGTTTCAGGTGCATCACTTGCGATAAAGTCAATAACATCTTTGATATCGATATATCCAGGTATTTGACGATCGTAATATGGAACGTAATCGCGTGTGCCTTGAACATATTTATCGTGGGTTAAACTGAAAGGCACCGGCTCGCTTTGATAAGCTTTCGCTTTCATTTGATCAATATACCAATCGGTATTCAATAAACTTAGGTTTACTACACGAATATCTTGACGAACACCTTCTACATCCTGAGCATACCAAAGAGGGAAGGTATCATTATCACCATTTGTAAAGATGATTGCGTTCGGAGCACAACTTTGTAAATAATTCCATGCAATATCACGAGATGTATAGCGATGTGAACGATTATGATCATTCCATCCTTCTTTTGCCATTATTCCCGGAGCAGCTAATAAACATAAAGTGATAGATATCCCGCTTGCTGCCGAAGATGGCATTTTTGTTTTTAATTTTTCAATTAGAGCAAGTACTCCTAACCCTATCCACATCGAATATGCATAGAATGAAGCTGCGTAAGCATAATCACGCTCACGAGGCTGATAAGGATATTGATTTAAGTACAATACAATTGCCATTCCCGTAAAGAAGAATAACAACATAACAGTCCAGAAATCATGTTTCGCTCTTCCATAATGGAACACGATTCCAATTACTCCCAACAAGAAAGGAAGCATATAGAATCGATTGTAACCACGATTATTTTTCATGCTTTCAGGAAGGTTGTCTTGAGGTCCTAAACGCATTTCATCAATAAACTTGATGCCGCTAATCCAGTTACCTTTTGAAATTCCTCCGTGACCTTGAATGTCATTTTGACGACCTGCGAAATTCCACATAAAATATCTCCAATACATATGCACAACTTGATAACTCCAGAAGAATTTCAAGTTTTCTGCAAACGTTGGTGTACGATCTGTTTTAATCCCTGCCCACTCTTTGTAAGCCTGTATGTGATTATCTTGCGATGAATACATACGCGGGAAGAATGTACAATTAGCCGGATCGTATTCAGGAGATAATTTTTTGCCTGTCTCAACATATTTACCATCAATAACAGTGTATTGAGGGTTGCCTTCAGCTAATCCTGTTTGTTGAGCAGTATAGTATTGACCATAGAATAACGGGCGATCTCCGTACTGCTCACGATTGATGTAACCGAGAAGATTATATACTTGTTCAGGATCATTCTCGTCCATTGGAGGATTTGCCGATGAACGTACAACGATCATCGCATAAGAAGAATATCCGAATAAGATAAATGCAAAACATAAAATAGAAAGATTCCATAATGGTTTGTTTTTATCGCTTGTATATTTTAATGCCCAAATGATACCTGCAATGATGATCAACAAGAACATAATGAAGCCTGACCAGAATGGTAAGCCCATTTTATTTACTGCGAAGTAATCAAAGCCTGATGCAATTTTTACTAAACCTGAAATAATTCCATACTGAACGATTCCAAGAATTAATACTCCTAACATTCCCGTAGCAATAATACCTGTGAATGATGGCTTGTATTTTTTGAAATAGTAAATGAAAGCAAGAGCAGGAATCGTCAATAAGTTCAATAAGTGGATACCTATCGATAAGCCCATAAGGTAGGCAATCAAAATTATCCAACGGTTTGAATGCTTTTCATCGGCAATTGCTTCCCATTTGAACATTGCCCAAACCACGATAGCCGTGAAGAATGAAGAAGATGCATAAACCTCCCCTTCAACTGCAGAAAACCAGAATGAATCACTGAAGGTATAAGCTAATGCCCCAATCAAACCAGCTCCCATAATAGCTACAATTTGATCGTTGGCGATTTCTTTGCCTTTTACCAGCATTTTCTTTGCTAGGGCTGTAATAGTCCAAAACAAAAACAAAATGGTAAAGGCACTCATCAATGCAGAAAGAATATTAATCATAACCGAAACCAACTTTACGTCGCCGCCGGCAAATAGACTAAAGAATCTTCCAAGCATCATAAATAACGGCGCACCCGGAGGATGGCCTACTTGAAGTTTAAATGAGGATGCGATAAACTCTCCACAATCCCAGAAACTGCCGGTTGGTTCAATGGTACTGATGTACACAAATGCGGAAATCGCAAATGCAATCCAGCCGAATAGGTTGTTAATGCGTTGATATTGCTTCATATCAGATGTTAGACGAAGGGGCGAAAATAAGAATAATTTGCATGGCCTTAGAG
>JAKPPP010000275.1 GCA_029547265.1 Bacteroidota bacterium | reverse complement strand
CCGCCAATCTTTGAATATGCATATGCTGACTATGAATATACAGTTGAATTGATTGTGAATAAAACATCTGTTGCAAATGGAAAATATGCTTACTTGTTTTCAAATAACTCAAGTGATAATGCTTCCAATATTAGTTTGTTTATGAATGATGCCGGACAAATTTATTGTACAGTCGGCTCTACTACTTATGCGCCAAGCGTCAGTGCCGCTCATTTAAATGACTCGGTTTGTAATCATATTGCATTAGTAGTGAAATCGAAGAATAAGATTTTATATGTTAATTCAGTCGAAGTAATTAACCATAATCAATATTTTATGCCTGGTCCCTTAAGCACGGATACAATTTCAGTCGGAAAGATTTTTAACCCCTCTACTAGTGCCTTAAATGGTACTATTAAAGAACTTCGCTTATGGAATGTTGCTCGAAGTCAAGCGGAAATATTAAGTCATATCGATTCTGTTTTAGTTCCTTCACCACATTTAATTGGGTATTGGCGATTAGACACAATTACAGGTCAAAGTGCGCATGATTATTCGTTATATGCAAATGATGCTATATTAGGAAGAACTAGTGCAATTGATACAGATGATCCTGTTTTGAATTCCGTATGTGAACCATGTTTATTAAATCCGCCAATCATTTCTCCTGCAGGCTTAAGTACGATTTGTTATGGTGATTCAATGCAATTTTCAGCAGCTGTACAGGCTGGGTTTACTATGCAATGGTATTTTAATGGTTTAGCCCTTTCTGGGGAAATATTTAGTTCAATTTATTTGAAAAAATCCGGAGTTTATTATGTTATATATACCGATTCGGTTAATGGTTGTGAATTTAAGTCTAATGTTGTTGAGCTTAATGTGAAATTAGAAAATGCATTAAAACTGACAGGCGAACATTTAATAGGTCATCAAATGTGCGTAGATGGTGACATTTACGCTGCAAATAATCCATTGTATACTTACAAATGGTATCGTGATGGGGTATTGTTTGATAGTTTAGCTTATTATCCTAGATGGACTCAAGATCCTGGAAACTACTATTGTCAAATTGAATATTCGGGATGCCGTGTTAATACTGATACTTTATCTGTATTTAGGAGGGAATTAAAAATCACGCCAACCACTACGCCTTATTGTACAGGTGGTCAAAGCGTTAACCTAATTGCTAGTGTTTTAACCGCACCAACAACTAATTATGGGAGATATGAATGGAGAAATAATAATGTAACAATAGGCGGGGCAAACGGTTCGAGTTATTCAACGCCTCTTGATGGATCATATAGTTGTGTCTTTATTGATACATTAGTATGTAAATGGCCTACAAGTTCAACCAATAATGTAGATATTAATTCAAATTATCCCCCAAATTTAACTTTTGCAAATTTAACCGATCACATATAGTATGACGACTGTGGGATTGTTATGCCTGCAATTTGTATAATTGATACCTACGGACATTTTTATAACTCCGGACTTTGGTATTCTTGGGAATATGCAATGCGAACCCCAATAAATAATTATTATTATCCTGCCGTGCAAACAACTGAGCAAGGTTATTATACTGTTTCTGCAAATACATCATGCGGGTTTGCTCATTTTTTAACAGGGGGGAATGGTATTGTTATTTATCGTCCTGTCAAATCCAACATTAAAATACATTATGATGATGTAGTGTTTAGGAATGATTCGTTAATTGCAAACATGGATGACTATTGGTCTTCTTATCAGTGGTATAGAGATTCAATATTAATTCCGGGTGAAACAACTCGTGCATTAGAAACTAATATTTCAGGAAAATATTCGTGCTATGTTACAAACTCTTGTGGAGGTAAATTTTCCGAAGAATTAAATTTTCAAGTTGGGCAGACTTGTGATTTAATTTCTACGCCAAATGGGACCAATTTTTGTGCAGGTAATTCAGCCGTTATGTATTTAAAGCATAATTATTTATATAGCCCCGCAACATGGGAATATTCTTCAACGCCTAATGGGCCTTGGATTTATAAAGATTTTGATTTCAGTTATAGTACTAATGTTGAAGGTTGGTATCGATGTGTTTTAGATACTGCGATTAGTTCATCTGAATTTGGGCATATGAAATACTATTCTTATCCTGTTTTTATTTCAATTGACAATACAGTTCCATCACAAATTCCGATAATTTCTACTTCTCCCTTTGCTTGCCCAAATGCAATAAATGAAATCAAATTAGTGCCGATCCAAGATATAGCTGAGTATAGTTGGGTTCTGCCTTCTAATGTGGCATTTGTAGGTTCTTCTACAGACACTACTATTCATGCGAATTTCCCTTTAAATTTTGTTGGCGGTTATGTTTATGCTGCTGCTAAAAATGCATGTGGAGTTGGTCCGTATTCTAGTAAGTTGTTTTTGAAATACTCTATGCCTTCCCAATTGTCGATTATCGGTGTAACTTCAGGTGTTTGTGATTCATCAAATCATACTTATGTTTCTCTAAACCATACTCCAGGTTATACTACAAATTGGATAACCTCAAATGGGATTAATATTTTGAATTCACCTAATTTAGATTCAATTATTGTCAAATTTGCTAGTAAATTTACCTGGGGTTCAATTGCAGTTAATCAAAGTAATTGGTGTCATTCTAGTGCATATTCAGTCTTGAATGTTTCAAGTGCTCCAAGCCCGGTATCTTCTGTGCTAGGCCCTTCTATTGGTTGCTCTGGTCAAACAAATGTCTTATATTCATCTCTTCCTGTACAAGGAGCTACCAATTATTTATGGCGTGTGCCGAAAGGATCTACTATATTGTCAGGTCAAGGTAGCGATAGTATCTTAATTACTATGGGATATTACCCCGGAGATGTATCAGTTAAAGCAGTAAACTCTTGTGGCTCCAGTGCATATAATGGAATGTATGTTTCTATTCCTTGTAAATTGGGCGAAGAAACTATTGAAGATATTTTAGTGGAACCAAATCCATTCTCGGGTTCTGTTATGCTTTCACTAGGGGAATCATTAATAGGTTCGAAGTTGACGATTTATGATGTTTCAGGTAAAGTTGTTTATGATAGTTTCGTAAACGAATCTACTTTAAGATTGGGAGAGGATTTAATTCCTGGAGTTTATATGTTAGTAATATCTAATTCCAATATTATTGAAACAAAGCGCATAATTAAGATTTAATTATCTTCAGTGGAATTCAGTTGAATTTTATGACTCCTAAAATCGTGTTTTAGTATATTGAAGCTTGGTTGTCGAATTATAATTTGCATATTTCAACATAGATTTTTATCTTTAATAAAAATCTATGCCATGCGAATTCTATTTACCAAAATTATTGTTTGCTGTTTTGCATTATTGAGTTTAACTGCTACTGCAAATTCAGGTACACCCGAAGCTGTTGCTAGTCGTTCTAATTCGTCCGTTACTTCATTAATAATAACCGGTTTTGTAAATGGCACTATGGTTATGGCGAATCGTATCGACGATTGTAGTGGGGCTACAATTAGTTTAGTGGTTACTGATAACACCGGTGCCCCAATAAATGATCCTTCTATCTCTTGGTATCATGAAGGCATGTATCAGCCATCATTGCAAGGAATTCCTAATATTACTCCTCCTGCATCAGGTAAATATACCGTAACTGCAAATCTACCGGGAAGTGGATTGGTAACAAGCCAAACATTTACCGTAACGCAAATTTCACCCGGTAATCCCGTTTATATTCTATTTACTTCAGGTAGTCCTTGTGCCACTTTAGAGATGGGCGACTTTTGGAATTCTTATCAATGGTATGTAGGAAATACACTTATCACCGGTGCTACCGCGCATACTTATACAGCTACAACTTCAGGTATATATTATTGTTCTGTTACTAATGCATGTGGTGTTACTACTTCTGTTGGCTCTAATGTATTTGTTAATAATTCGGTTCCTGTTATTACTGCAGCAAATGGAGGTGTACTGTGTGGATCTTCGGTAGCTTTAACGACACAAGCGGGATTGTCAGGTGTATATCAATGGCAAAAAAGCACGACTTCAGCTTCGGGTCCATTTACTGCCATTGTTAATTCTAATTCGCCTAGCTATAACGCAACTTCAGTTGGCTGGTATCGCTGCACATTAACTACCAACTGCGGAGCTCAAACTTCAACAGCTGTTGCTGTTACCCAAGGCTCGGCAGCTCCTTTGTCGCCAGGAACAATAACAGGGAATAAAAAACCTTGTCCAGTTACTACAGTAACTTATTCATTTGCTTCGGTAGCTAATGCAACACAATATACATGGACGTATCCTGCAGGAGCAACAGGTCCTGCTACAACCACTCTTCCTTCAGCTTCTGTTGCGTTTGCCTCAAATTTTGTAAACGGACATATCCTAATCTCTGCAAAAAATCAATGCGGAACAAGTGTAGCAAAGTCGGTTTATGTGAGTACAGCTAAGCCTAGTGTCCCCGGGGTGATCTCCGGACAAAATACCGGTTTATGTGCCGGTGTTTATACGAGCTATTCAATTTCTGCAGTTGCAAATGTTACATCATATAATTGGAGTGTCCCTGCAGGTGTAACTATTAATTCAGGACAAGGGACTACTTCTATCAATGTAACATTTCCGTCGATATTTAATAGAGATACGATTAAGGTAAATGCATCAAATACATGTGCCACAAGTGCATATAGAACGTATGTTGTATCAGGAAAGCCGAAGCAACCTGCGAGTATAACTGGGGCTGTTTCCGTTTGCG
Organism: Bacteroidota bacterium; assembly: GCA_029547265.1. Taxonomy (GTDB): domain Bacteria; phylum Bacteroidota; class Bacteroidia; order AKYH767-A; family OLB10; genus CAINEC01. The sequence goes on along the minus strand of JAKPPP010000275.1, from coordinate 7,315 downwards.
CAAATCAAACGCAAGTGCCTTATTCGACTTCAAGTGTTTTAGGAGCAACATCTTATTTGTGGACACTTCCTTCGGGAGCTACTATAAGCTCGGGACAAAACACCAATTCAATTCATGTTAATTTTGCAAGTAGTGCGGGTAATGTAGCTGTAAAAGCAAAAAATGCTTGCGGGACATCTGCAGCATATAATTTGGCAGTAGCAATGCCGTGCAGAATAGGAGAGAGCGATGCATCGGAAATTACTGTTTCACCAAATCCTTTTTCGGAAGAAACAAACATTCTTTTATCCGGTTGGGACAAAGGCGCAAAAGTAGAAGTATACGATATAACGGGAAAAGTTTTGATTTCAAGAGAAGTTGAAAGTTCGGAGACGGAATGGATTATTGGAGCAGGTTTTGCCCCCGGAATTTATTTAATAAGAGTTGCGGATACTGAAAATCAAAAAGTAATTAAAATTGTAAAGGAGTAATAAGTTAGATAAATAATCTAAACATTAAATATTTACTCTCCCAAAAACTTCAAGTTGCGTAACACTAACTTGAAGTCGTTCCACACTTTAAAATCTTTCGCGTATAATGCGTTTAGGCGCTCTCTGGTGCTATCGTGCGAGTCTGTTTTGATCATCATCGCAGGTGATAAAACACCTTTCTTTAATCCCTTGAAAATCTTCTCTTCATCGCTTTGCTTTCCTACCCAGCTTTTTGCTCCGAATAGTACTTTGAAAATGTTTTGAATAAATCCGCCTTTGTTCTTTGCAATGAAAATTACAATTGGTGATGAAACAAATAACATTAAGCTCATGCCGATGTCGAATAAGCGTTTGTTTCTTTTGTTAACCGGGTTGTTGATGTTCGCGACATCAACAAAATAAAAATCACCATTTTCATTGATGGAGTTGCTCCCAATAATAAATAAACTTTCAGGTGGAGCTATTTTGTATTCTATATTCGAACTGTCGATGGTTCCCATCATCGCAATAATAGCTGATGATGAAAGATTCTTTCCACAGAAAATAACTTCGTTGATTTCATATACCGAGATCAAATCAGCAAAAGTCGATGTGTCGCCTAAATGAAAATTTTGCATCGAGCCGTCTTTCGATTTATTGTCGTCGCTCACAAATCCAACAAAACTGTTATTGTTGCCACCCATCATCAACATCGATAATATTCGTTTGCTTTCTTCGGCATCTCCAACTATCATCAATCGTTTTTTTATAGCGTCTGCTAATCGATATTTTCTTAATCCTGATGCATGTAATAACAATCGCAATGCAGCAACTGAGAAACTTGCCCAAGCAGTACCGAATAAGATCAATGCACGTGAGAAGCGTAGATCTTCAGGTAATAAGGCATAGCCTACTAAAATAACAATTGTTCCGCTAAGTAATCCGCGTACCATTGCGGGAATTCTTACCGGTAAATCATAGCCTCCGTTTAAGTAGCTGCTCACAATCCATATTCCGATATAAATCGGTACTACCACTTGCATAAAGAATGGAGGATAGTGCGCTACGTTTACATTAATCGACCAATAGTCTTTTATGGCCATCATTCCTAAATAGATCACCACTGCATCTACTAACGGTAGCCATATCCGTTCTACTATTCTTTTCGTAATCGCTAATCCTGCACGCAGCCATATCGCCATGTTAATGAGGAACGAAAACAAGGCCGCTCCGCCCGGCGCAAAATGTTTCTTCGCAAAGATGACCATCGCTTTGTAAAATACGATAACGTAGTTTACGCTGCTTTTCTTGGTGCTTTCTCCTTTGTAGTGAATGATCTTAGTATCTGCAAAATAGTAGTTCTTGTATCCGCCTTTTGTTATACGATAACTTAAGTCGATATCTTCTCCGTACATGAAGTAATCTTCGTCGAGTAGCCCGACTTTGTCGAGTGCCGTTTTTCGCATCAACATAAAAGCGCCCGATAATACTTCTATCTCATGCGTTTCGTTTTTGTCGAGATATCCTAAATGATATTTTCCGAAAACTTTCGACTTCGGAAACAACGATGATAATCCGAATATTTTATAAAATGCAACAGCAGGTGTAGGCAGTCCTCGTTTCGATTCAGGCAAGAAATTTCCTTTCCCATCAATCATATACACTCCTAATCCTCCCGCATCTTCATGTGCATCCATGAAGCTACAAACTTTCCTGAATGTTTCCTCTTCTACAACGGTATCGGGATTCAACAGCAATACATATTCTCCTTTCGAGATACGCATCGCTTGATTATTAGCTTTCGAAAATCCTGTGTTGTCTTTGTTGGCAATGAGTTTTACTTCAGGAAAAAGTTCCTGCACCATTTCAACAGATCCATCTTTTGAGTTATTGTCAACTACGAAAACTTCAGTATCAAGGCCTTTGCACGCTTTCTGTACCGACTGCAAACATTGTTGCAGAAAGTACTTCACGTTGTAGTTAACAATAATGACGGAGAGCTTCAATGGCTTATTCGTTGTTGTTATTTTACGAGTTGATTATCGTATGGTACGCGATTTACAATCGATCGTCCTAATGTTACTTCATCGGCATATTCCAGTTCGCCTCCAATAGCTACTCCTCGAGCTAATGTACTAACAGGGACATTTAATGGCTTAATCTTTTTGAAGAGATAAAACAGTGTGGTGTCGCCTTCCATGGTTGTGCTTAATGCCACCATGATTTCGTTAACCGATTGCGATGCTGCTTTCTCAACTAAACTGTCGATGTTTAATTGAGATGGGCCAATGCCGTCCATCGGACTAATCAATCCGCCTAAAACGTGATAAAGTCCTTTAAATTGTCCGGTGTTTTCAATGGCTATTACGTCGCGAACATCTTCTACAACACAAACAATACTGCGATCTCTGCGCGAATCACTGCAGATGCTGCAAATATCCTCAGAAGCGATATTATGGCAGTTTTTGCAATAGCGCAGCTCCTTTCGCAAGCGAATAATCGTTTCTCCCATGCGTTCAACATTGTCGGGTTGCATTTTGAGGAGGTGCAAAACCATGCGTAAAGCGCTTTTTTGTCCGATGCCGGGCAACTGCGCAAAGGCCTGAACAGTATCTTCTAAGAGTTTTGAAGGGAGATTCACAGTGATTTAGATAACGGTCAAATTTACGAATCATTGGATGTTCAAAAAATAGTAAACCGAGAAAGATTCTCCACAATCGCAATGTTTATTTTGGCAGCTGTAAATTAAGCTCATGTCATCATCTATCACGTTAACCATCATAGTATTATATTTCCTCTTGTTGCTGGCCATCTCTTGGTATACAGCCCGAAATGCAGGTAATTTCAGCTTTTTCTTGGGGAATAAATCGTCGCCTTGGTACATTGTGGCCTTCGGAATGATCGGAACCTCGCTATCGGGAGTGACCTTTGTTTCGGTACCCGGAACGGTAGAAACTGCGGGATTTACCTATCTGATGGTGGTTTTAGGTTACTTTTTTGGCTATCTGGCGGTGGCTTATATCTTGCTGCCCCTTTATTATAAACTACAACTGACATCGATATATAGCTACCTTCAAAATCGTTTCGGACAAACATCCTACAAAACCGGAGCCTTGCTTTTTATTGTTTCTAGAACAGTAGGAGCAACGGCGCGATTGTATTTAGTGATTCGCGTGTTGCAGTATTTTATGCTCGATGATGCTAACATTCCTTTTTGGGTCACCGCCGTATTTATTTTATTGTTGATAGTGGCGTATACGTTTAAAGGAGGTGTGAAAACGATTGTTTGGACAGACACTTTGCAAACAACTTTTATGCTCGGAGGATTGATTGCATGTGTGATTTATGTGCTCAATAATTTGCATATCGATTTTGGTACTGCATGGCAACAACTCGAGTTAAAAGGATATGCAAAGTTGGTGAATACGGATGTGAAAAGTCCCGCTTATTTTCTGAAGCACTTGATAGGAGGTGCGTTTATTGCAGTTACGATGACGGGGTTAGATCAAGAGATGATGCAGAAAAATATCTCTGTAAAAACACTGAAAGACTCGCAAAAAAATATTGTAACACTTAGCTTGATATTAATATTTGTGAACTTCTTGTTTTTGTTTTTAGGAGGTGTATTGTATCTCTATGCACAAACAAACGGATATGCCTTGAAAGGCGATGATTTGTTCCCGACGTTGGCGATGAAGCATTTTCCACCCATCATGGGACTCATCTTCGTAATTGCATTGATATCGGCTTTATTCCCTAGTGCCGATGGAGCTATCACTGCCTTAACTGCCTCATATTGCCTCGATATTTTGGGGATTCAACGAAATAAAGCGTTGAGTGATCAACAACAGACTGCAATTCGACGCAAAGTGCATTTGAGCTTCGCAGTAGTGTTTTTGATAAGCGTGATCATCTTTAACTGGATTGATAATCGATCGGTAATTGACTTGATACTAAAACTTGCAGGATATACCTATGGACCATTATTAGGACTCTTTGCTTTCGGAGTATTTACTAAGCATCAGCTCAACGAAAAATTGGTGCCACTAGTTTGTTTATTGTCGCCGTTTATCACTTATATCATTGCAGAAAATTCAGTTGCTTTGCTTGGAGGATATAAATTCGGATATGAATTGTTATTGCTTAACGGTATGATTACTTGGCTAGGACTGTATTTGGTAAGAAGCTCGAGTGAAAAGCAGTTAGTGTAAGTTGCTGCTTTAAAGTTTCACGTGAGAAATTAAATGATTCATTAAGAAGATTATTCTTGCGAATTAGCGAGTAATTTTTACTTTTGATATGGATTTTGTAAAAATAATATCATGAGGGAAAATAAACTATTCAGTATTGCTTGCTTTTTGTTAGCTATTCTGGCAAACAATGTCTATTCTCAGTGTGGAATTCATCCGAAATTTGATATAGAGCAAAACGGTGGGGTAACTGTTGCTTTTAATACTTCACAAACGGTTTTGGATGCCAACTGGAAAATAACAAAATATAAGTGGTTGGTAAATGATGTTGCAAAAGATTCGGGTGCAGCTTTGTCTCCAACACCCTATGCATATTTTCTTCCCAATGGATATAGCAAAGTGGATTTAATATTGTGGGGTACTGATACTACCACAAACGATTCATGTTCTGCGAGATACGGCAATATTTTTCATAGTACAGGGTCAACATTGTTTCCTGAAATGACAGTTTCGTGTACAGGACTCACTGCATCGATTAACACACATTTTTGGGGTGATGTGATGGCAACAGTGAATGTTACGGTAGATTGGGGCGACGGAAGTTTGCCGGATCAAGGCTATATTGGAGGATTTAATCATTCGTATGCAGCATCCGGTGATTATGTTATTAATGTAACGATGTCTTCTCAATCTGGAGGTTTAGCTTTTGATACCAGAAAAGTACATGTTAATAATGGGTTGGATAATTATATTTTATCAGGTATCGTAAGTAATACTGGTTGTACTTCGGTAATAGGTGGATATATGAACCTCTATCCGGCTTCAAGTAATACCGGTAATTACTTTGAACTATTATCTAGTGCTCAAGGTGTAGCATTTGGGAACTTTGCTTTTGGCACATCTTTTAATGTTCCAATTGCAGGAATTGTTCCCGGGCAATATGTTCTAAGAACAATGGTTAATGAGCCTAATAGTATTTATCCAATTATTCAATTGTCATCAATAACCAAAACGGCTTGCGGAATTGAGATGGATACTATTCACGGTATTGTTTTTAATGATGTAGATGCCGATGGAATTCAAGATACTAATGAGGTAGGTATGCCAAATATTTCAATTTCAAACGCTGCAAATGGCGTCAATGCAAATTATTTTGGTATAACGGATTCTTTGGGATTATTTTCAATAGTTATTCCGCGAACTTTGGTTTATGTACAGCCACAATATAATAGCAGCCTATATGCGGTTACTTATCCTTATAGTAATTCTTACACGATCAATAATCAAGTCGGTGGAGGTGCTCCATTCTTACATTTTGGTTTAAGTCAATTGAATGTAACTGTAAACGGTAATGTGTTTTATGATTTGAATAATAATTCGACTTTCAATTCGGGAGTTGATTTGTATCCTAAAACTGCTCGCGTGGTTGCTCAAAGTACAACAACTGGATATAGTGCATCTGCAAATGTTAACTCCTACGGAAGCTACACGCTGCAGTTGCCTTCTGGAAGCTATAAACTGACTGTTAGTGATCCAATGGTAGATTCATTGGTTAGTAATCCCGATAGTATTATGCTTAATGCATCTTCAGGTGTTTATTCTAATAAAAACTTTTATCTAAATACTCCGGTAAATACCGATTTTGATGTTTGGATGATGGCTCCTAACCCTCGTCCAGGTTTTTCCGCTTCTGTCAATGTCCATCTCCGACAAACAGGAATAGATTCAAGCTGGGCAAATGTGATTTTGCATTATGACCCTTTAATTACCATTGATTCTATTTGGCCTACAAACGGCATAATAAATTCTTCTTCTCATACTGTTCAATGGCCTACAGGTAAAGTCGAATTCGGCGGACAACGTAGTTATCGACTGTACTATACTCCGGCATCAACGGTGCCACTTGGAACACAATATAATTTCAGTGTAAATGCTGTTGCTTTGTTGCCATTTGTAGAATATCATACTTCAAATAATTCAGCTTCCGATATTGCAACGGTCATTGGTAGTTTCGATCCTAACGATAAATCTGTTCGTCCGATAGGCAAAAATGGAGTTGGGGATGTGAAACATAATACTCGTTTGCATTATCATATTAATTTCCAAAATACCGGAACAGCTTCTGCTATAAATGTGTTTGTGCAAGATGCGTTGAGTACAAATTTAGATGCAAGTTCTTACGTCTTTGAAGGATCAAGTCATACTTGTGTAACAAGGTTTGTAGATGGAGTAATTACTTGGCAGTTTTATAATATTAATTTGCCAGATAGTAACACAAGTGAGCCTTTAAGTCACGGATGGGTGGAGTTTAGTATGTTGCCTAAACAAGGACTTCCTGATGGAACAGTGATTTCTAATGAAGCAGCAATTTATTTTGATTTCAATGCACCTGTGATCACTAATACAGTAATGAATACATTGCAATCGGTAATTGCTTCAGTTAATAATATTGATCCAAGCAATCGTATTAATGCTTATCCTGTTCCGGCGAATGATTTTTTACATCTTGTATCAAGTTCTCCTATGACAGGAAAAGTTTTGGTGAAAGTGTATGGAGCCGACGGAAAGTTGATTGATGAAATTAATTCGCATGTAAATGTTTCGAATTCACTCGACCTAAATTTCTCGAAATATGAAAAAGGATTTTATGTCCTAGAGTTGTTAAATAATGATCGA
>JAKPPP010000274.1 GCA_029547265.1 Bacteroidota bacterium | reverse complement strand
TGATTTTTCTCGAGTGTTAAAGTCGCAAAGATTGCTACGCAATTTGGTAGCCCATTGACTTCTTCAATGCTACCGAAATCATCTTGAATCATGTATCATGAATCCTGCATCCTTTCTATTTGAAACAATATCTCATTGGCTTTCCTAGAATTCGTTTCGCCCACCACTCAGTCCTTCAGTCACTCATTCCTTCAGTCATTCTTTTCTTTCATCCTTTAAGATTGTCTATCACCACTTATTCATTTCGCCCCACCCTCCTCCATTGCCTTTTCTTTCCCATTCAAGTCAGTAATATTTTGATAGAGCTTCTAAAATTCCTTGTTCAAACATTAAATGCCTTTTCAACAACCTACGGTAAGTGCTCCCCCTCTATATTTGCAGCCATAACCACTGTACTTTTTAAGGTGATACTGATTCATTGCCAAAAAAAGTATAACTTCTCTTTCAACCTTTAATTTCATTGTCTATGAAAAAGTTTTCGTTAAGCCTTATCAGTATTGTGCTGTTCTCTTCTTACTCATTTGCTCAAATTACTTTCCAAAAAGCTTATGGCGGAAGCGCGATGGATGAAGGCAAATCGGTTTGCCAAACATTCGATGGCGGCTTTATTATTGCTGGTACAACCACAAGCTATGGCTCGGGTGGTCGCGATGTATTGGTGATTAAAACGGATGCATCGGGAGATACATCATGGACAAAAACTTTTGGAGGTGATATTGATAATGAATATGGCTTTTGTGTTCAACAAACTGCTGATAGCGGATATATTATTTCTGGTGTTGCATCATCATTCTATGATGTAGCAGGTGATATGTACTTGATTAAATTAAATGCACTGGGCGATACTTCATGGACAAGAACTTTAGGCGGTATCGGATATGAATGGGGCTCTTATGTACAACAAACTACTGATGGTGGTTATATTCTAGCAGGACATACACCTGCATATGGCGCAGGTGGGTTTGATGCTTATCTGATAAAAATGACACCTTCGGCTACAATTGCATGGACAAAAACTTACGGAGGCACAGGAGGAGAATTTGCTACTGCAGTGCAACAAACAACTGATGGAGGATATATTTTCACAGGAACAATCGACTCTTATGGTGCCGGCAGCGGCGATTTTTATTTAGTAAAAACAGATTCATTAGGAAATGTTTCCTGGACAAGAGCAATTGGCAATACGGGATTTGAAAATGCATCTGCAGTGCGACAAACATCCGATGGAGGTTATATCATTGCAGGGACATCAGAAGAAACTCTCGGACCACTTGGTCCTGATATGTGCTTAATAAAAACCAATGCCCAAGGCGACACATTATGGGCGAAGCTCTATGGAGGAGCAATGATTGATGAATGTTATGATGCAATACAAACGTCAGATGGTGGTTACATACTATGTGGCAAATCATTTAGCTTTAGTGGTGCAGGCGACTACGATGTATATGTTGTAAAAACAAATAATCAAGGGACAGTGCAATGGTCGAAGACTTATGGTGCATGGGCAGCAAGTACCGCAAATGAAATAGGTTATTCCATTAAACAATGCGCTGATGGCGGATATATTATCAGCGGAGAATCAATGACGGGATTTGGCGTAGGATTTAAAAATATTTACCTTATAAAAACAGATGCCTTTGGCAATAGCGGTTGTCACCAATATTCTGTAACAACTACAACAACCAATTTTTTACCTGAGATTAATTCAGCACCAACTGCAACATCGAGTGGCACATTTATGCATCGTCCAACAACGCTTGTAGGTTCAGGAACTATACAAACTAATCTTTGTTACAATGTTATTAGTGGCGTTAACACAATCAATACAAATGAAAACATTTCATACTATCCTAATCCCTTTACTCAAAAAGCAAATATTAAGCTTAATGAGAACACTCAAGTAAATGATGTAAAAATTTTCAACTTAATGGGACAAGAAGTATATAGCCTAAAATTGACAAATAGCACATCAAATAAAAATGAAATAACGCTCGATCTATCTGCTTTAAAAAGTGGAATTTATTCATGCTACTTAAGCGGTGTAAATTATCGTGCGAATGTTAAACTGGTGAAGGATTAACGAGGATTTCAAATTGAGCGCATATTGATTACTTGCTATTGAAACGAATTCCATTTTAAACTTCCCATGGGGACAGGAGAGGGCGCGTTGCTTTTTATTTAAACGCGGTGGGCACTTTGCTTTTTTTAACCGCGGAGACCGCGAAGGCGCGTTGCTTGGCGCAGAGGGCGCGGAGGCGGCGAAGCCGATGAGGGAAAGACGCTTTGCTTTTTCTTAAACGCGGTGGGCGCGGGGAAAAGTTGGGTCATGCGGTATGCTACGGATGCTTTTAGAGGACGCGGCGATTGCTTCGCAATTTTAGCTCCCATGGGTTTCTTCAATACGAACGAAATCTTCGCTGCGGGCGCTGCAAAATCGTTGCGTCGCTGCGTTTAAACTTTTAATTAATCTTTGATCAGAAAAATCCTGCATCTTGTATCCTGCATCTTGAATCTTTTCAATCTGAAACGATATTTCATTGGCTATCCTACATTTCGTTTTGTCCCACATTCAGTCCTTCAATCATTCATTCCTTCAGTCATTTTTTTCTTTCTTCTTGTATCCTGTATCTTGCATCTTTTCAATCTGAAACGATATTTCATTGGCTAAACAGATTTCGTTCAGCCCATCTTGAATCATGTATCCTGTATCTTGCATCCTTTCTATTTGAAACGATATCTCATAGGGTAAAATAATTTCGTTCTGCCCATCTTGAATCCTGTATCTTACATCTCCTTTATTTAAACGCAAGGACGCTTTGCTTTTTTTATTTAAACGCGGAGACCGCGAAGGCGCGTTGCTTGGCGCAGAGGGCGCGGAGGCGGCGAAGCCGAGAATTGGCGG
>JAKPPP010000264.1 GCA_029547265.1 Bacteroidota bacterium | reverse complement strand
TTCTAACAAGGTGGCAATAGCATCTGTATTGAAGACTTCCAACATTAAAGCTATGGGAGTTCGCTACAAAAGCAGCGGAAAGGAATTGGAAACTACTAAAGCTAAAAGCACAGGTCGTATTAAAACTTGTTTTACAATTGTCGAGAATCTTGTAGTGGATAAAGGTCCTAAGGATATTTACATTCGTGTTATTAGTCCTGATGGTGCTGTAATGTCAACTTCCAGCGAAACTTTTATCTTCAACGGTCAAGCTACTTTGTATACTACCAAAGAATCTATCATGTATGAAAACAGAAATACTGATTTATGCGTGTATTGGGAAAAAGGTAATACTTACAATCCCGGAAAATATACTATCGAATTATATTGCGAAGGAAATCAAATAGGAGCTACTTCTTTAATGTTAAAATAGTCTCTTATCGATATTTGAAAGGCCATCTTCGGATGGTCTTTTTTTGCTTTGTTCTTTTAGAAGTATGCTCTTACTTGCGCACCACCGGTATGAATCGCTTTAATATCGGCAGGCTTCCTTCCATCGTAATTAATACCGATTTGCAAACTGTTTCCTAAGTTTCTTTGAATCGATAATCCCCAAGTATAATTACTGCCTATTTTCAATCCTTCTAACATTTCATACCCTATTGCAGAGTTAGCTTCCGAATTGTATTTTATATCGACATAGTTAAATTTAGCAGTAATCACCCCTTTCTTTACTGTACTATATCTCCACTCGACTCCCGCATCTTGAATGTTTGCAATTTCTCCTAAACTTTCTTTCAAAATGTTTTCTTTGTTTTCGTAGCGGTAGCTGACTGTCACCTTATAGGTCGTACCAGGTTGTATATTTAACTTAGGGAGAATTTCATATCGTTGAATGGTGTAATTACGATTGCTAAATGCATCAGCTGCTGATTTCTTCTCTCCTACTTCCGCTTGCAATTGAATTCCCATTTCCTGAGTAAAATTCCAGCGAATATTCTGACTTATCGTTTGCACATTTCGCGATTCAATTCCGTTACTCAACAGTTGTTTCACTTCTAAATGTTGGTAATTAAAATCAGTACTGAACTTTGGATCTGATCGCATGAAAAACAAACTATGTCTCCCGTTAGTTTGTGTACTAACTAACATGCTATCAGCTATAGCCCAAGGAATTGGATTCCAATTATCGATACTTCC
>JAKPPP010000241.1 GCA_029547265.1 Bacteroidota bacterium | reverse complement strand
AAAATCATAGTCCAACCACTTGGCAAAATAAGCGTTTCTTAACCCTGACGTGTTATTAACACATTCAAGTAAACGACCGCTGGTTATAAAATCACAAGCCATAATTATATATTTTAATTAAGGCGGTATTTTCAACCGCCTAGTTATCTACTAAGTGAAAGTTGTGTAAAGTACGATTTCAGCACCTCTTACATATTGCACTCCTGCGGTGTAAACCATTTTATAACGAACTGTTCCGCTTAAATCTGTGTCATCCATATCTTTAATTCTGATTTCGTTGTGGTCAGATAATAAACCTGTTCCGAAATAAAGATTTTTCTTTTGGTAAACTACCATAGTTGAATCAGGTAACCCGTTTACAATTTCAAGTACATAATTTCCGTAACGTAGTTGCATATCGTTACCTCCTAAACCGTTAGAAATACCAGCGCTTACCAATGCTTGTTGGTAGAATAAAGCCACGTCGTTTGATACTGCAAAAACTAAATCAGTTTTACGTCTCAAAGCTACTGGAACTGCAGCCATAACAGCCTCGATTTTAGAAATTACATTCGCTTTTGTAACCGCTACTGCTGTAACGTCAATTACAGTTGCATCAGCTAAGAATTTAGGAATAAACCCATCGAAGTGTCCGTCGTCTGTAGCGTCACCAATCCAAATATCTGAATCAGTTGCTTGGGCAGTATCTGCTAAGATTTCAACTAGCAAGGCACTTTCTTCGTCAGCAGGCATACTATCGTTGTGTGCTGAAAATCCCATCGATGCAGTATCCCAAACATTTCGGAAATCTTCTTTACAAAGTTCTGCTTCATTTTTGATTTTTTTAGGCTCAAGAACTACCTCTGCAAGGGTTACACTACCCGCTGGGCTAAATCCACAAGAATAATCTTGTCTACCGTTACCGTAATCGATTTTACGGATAACTTGTTTAACTGGTATATTAGGTAATACCGTTACTAAATTTCTTTGAATAGTATCCGCTTCTTTGAAAGCCTTGCCTACTATCTCTCCCGCTACTGTACCAGCATAGGAACTGTTTACTGTTGTTGTTGTTGCCATTTGTTAGTTTTTATTTTTTAATTCGTTAATTGATAAAGCCAATCTGCCTCTTGTTGTTTTTGGAGATTCGGTGTTTTTTTCTACTGGTGCTACTGTTGTTTTCGCTACTGCTGGAGTTGTTGATAATTCAGTTTTCAAAGTTTTATTTTCTTCTTCTTGCTTTGAAAGTTTAGTTTCAATTGCTGTAAATCTTACGTTTAAGTCCTCATTGAATTTAATTAGCATCGAACTAATTGCATTTTTCAATTCAGCTACATCAGGAACAGCATTTGCTTTGTTCATTTCCTCTGTCGGTGATTGCTCTTCTGCTTTTGTTGAAAGTTCACCAATTACTCCAATTTCTACAACTGAAATAGTTGTGCCGTCGTTTAGAATGTAGTCACCAATAGGAGCTGGTACATTTCCATCGGGGGTCATTATAGAAATAGTCCCACCAATAGCGGGTACTTCTGTTTCAGTCACCAATGTAATAGAACCATCTTCGGTTTTCCATTCGGCTAATTTGACTTCTTTAGCAAACATAGCTTTAAACTCGCTTACTAATTCGTCTTTTAATTGTTTCAAATCCATATCTACTTTATTTAAAATTACTTTTTCGTTAAACATACCCTCAATGCTAAAACCTGTTCCATTTTCTTTGCAAAGTTTCCATTGCTCTTTATCTTCAATCTTCAT
>JAKPPP010000219.1 GCA_029547265.1 Bacteroidota bacterium | reverse complement strand
GCCGTAAGCTATCTTCAAGATTGTGTTGTCGACAGACTACCTTTCCCTGAAATTATTTTTCTCGATTTAAACTTGCCGGTTCTCAGCGGTGAGGATTTCCTTGATGTTTTAGCTATGTTCGACCAGAAACTTCGCTGCAACACAAGAATTATAGTGGCTACGGGAGTAGAAAACGGTGATAGGCTTGATAAAATTAAAGCTCATCATATGGTAAACGGCTTATTACATAAGCCGATAAGATTAAAAGAGCTGGAACAAGCAGTGCAGAAGTCAGGGTTGCAGGATGTTGTTCAGTGATGGTGGAATAGCAACAGTATAGGAATTATTCCAGCTCTTTTTCTTTTTCTTTATTTCTAAAATATAACGTGATCGGAATTCCACTGAAGTCGAAATTCTCTCTCATTTTATTTTCTACAAATCGCTTGTATGATTCTCCAATGTATTGAGGCAAATTACAGAAGAACGCAAATGTAGGCGCATAACCCGGCAATTGCGTAACATACTTAATGCTGATATTCTTTCCTTTTGTTGCCGGCGGCGGATAATTCTGCACATACGGTAACATTATTTTATTCAACTTCGACGTAGATATCTTCGTTGTTTTATTGTTGTAAACTTTAATCGCCGTCTCTAATGCTTTAAATACACGTTGCTTTGTTAGTGTCGACGTGAAAATAATAGGTACATCAACAAACGGACTTAGCTTCTCTCTTATCGTCTCTTCATACTTTTTCATGGTGTTGGTTTCCTTTTCCATTAGATCCCATTTGTTCACCAAGATTACTACTCCTTTTTTATTTCTTTCACAAAGTCGGAAGATGTTCATGTCTTGCGCCGCAATGCCTTTTGTTGCATCTAACATCATTAAACATACATCGGCTTCTTCAATCGCTCTAACGGAACGCATTACCGAATAAAACTCGATGTCTTCTTTTACTACTCTTTTCTTTCTTAATCCTGCTGTATCAATCAACAAAAAGTCGAAGCCGAAACTTTGATAGCGCGTGTATAGCGTATCTCTCGTAGTTCCTGCAATCGGCGTTACAATAGCACGCTCTACTCCTATCAAGGTATTCAACAACGACGACTTCCCTACATTCGGTTGGCCGATGATCGCAATACGAGGTAATTCAGGAATCTCTACATCTTCAGGATCAAATACCGCTACCATGGCATCTAACAATTCTCCTGTTCCACTTCCGCTCATCGCTGAAATCGGATAAATATCGCCCATTCCCAACGCGTAAAATTCGTTGGCTTCGTGAATTCGTTTTGAACTGTCTACTTTGTTCGTCACAAGAAATAATTTCTTCTTACAACGACGTAGCATGTTCGCTACTTCTTTATCTAAATCGGTAAGCCCGTCAGCTACATCTACCACAAACAATATTACGTTTGCTTCGTCGATAGCAAGCTGCACTTGCTTTCTGATTTCACCTTCAAAAATATCGTCCGACCCCGTAACATATCCCCCGGTATCGATAACCGAAAATGTTCTTCCTATCCAATCTGCTTTACCATAGTGACGGTCGCGCGTTACTCCCGCCGTTTCATCTACGATCGCTTTTCTTGACTCTGTTAATCGATTAAATAAAGTTGACTTCCCTACATTCGGTCGTCCTACTATTGCAACTATATTTGCCATTGATTGTATTATTGATCGTACCCAAACTTACGTAGCATATTTTCGTTATTACGCCAATCGTCGAGTACTTTTACTGTTAATTCTAAATGCACTTGTTTTTCGAGCACTTGCTCTAATTTTTTCCTCGATTCAATTCCGAGTTTTTTTATCGCTTTTCCTTGATGCCCAAGTAATATTCCTTTTTGTGTTTCTCTCGCACAATATATCGTCGTGTATATCCTGTCTATCGTCTCGCTTTCTTTATATCCCGTTATCAATACTTCTACCGAATACGGAATCTCTTGTTGATACAAACTCAATATTCGCTCTCGAATAATTTCAGCAGCAAAGAATCGCATGTTTCTATCACTCACCGATTCATCGTCTTTGTCGAAATAGGCAGGCCCTTCAGGCAGTTCAGCTAAAATCTTACTTACCATCACGTCGATAGCAAATTTGTGTAATGCAGAGATTGGCAGAATCTCTTTCGGATTCAACATTTCTTTCCAATGCACTACCGCTTCTTCTACTTTCGCTTGATCTGCTGTATCAATTTTGTTGATGATAACATACACAGGGACTAACTGCGATGTTAACTTCATCTTCAATTCTTCATCAATATTACGGTCGTTGATCTCAGTTACATACAAAATAACATCGGCATCGGTGAAGGTTTCTTCGACCGCGCCAAGCATCCTTTCATGTAATTTGTAAGCAGGCTTCATGATTCCCGGAGTATCCGAAAAGACGATCTGGTAGTTTTCGTCGTTCAATATTCCTTTGATACGGTGACGAGTGGTTTGTGCCTTGGCATTCACTATGGAAAGATCCTGACCCAACAACGCATTCATCAATGTGCTCTTGCCTACATTTGGTTTTCCTACGATATTTACGAATCCTGATATATGCGACATGGGTGCAAAGATACCGTTTTTTAGAGGAGCATGGAAGCATAATCACTGACGAAAAGGCATGAAAACCCCTCAAAAACAGCTATTTTCTTCCAAAATCAGAAGTAATTGAGCAATCCGAAGTGAATTTTGGCAGCCCTGAATAAAATCGGATTGTCTTGCTGCGACCCCAAAGCGTAGTTAAAAGAGAAGATTCCAACCTTGGTTTCGAAGGTTATTCCGGCCCCAAATCCATAAGGATGGTCGCTAAAAAATGCTTCATTGCTCCGATTTTCATAATACGCTTGGTTGTAAAATAACAACAAATAGGAGTTTTGCTCAAGTATCATCCTCACTTCCGCTTTGCCTATCACATACCTCGATGCCGTTAACGACGACTCATCAAATCCACGCAATGTCTTTAATCCGCCAAAACGATAGAGCTCGTTACTGAATAACGAAGGACTTTCAACAAACCCTCCAATGGTTCCTATATCAATCACTCCGCGCTGCCCTATCGGAAAATAAATATCAGCATTTGCTTCTGCTTTGTATTGCGTGGTCTTCAAATCTAAACTATCATATAGCTCAGCTTTGATCTTGGCATTTTTGCTGATGGTTCGCGTTCCTGCACTTGCTGATATATCGAGGGCATATCCTCGTCTCGGATTTAATCGATAGTCGAGATGCTCCAGCTGCAAACCCAATCCGTAATTTAATCCCGTGACATCCGCATATTCAGGTAATGTTGTTGCCGAAGAATATCCTTTTGTACTTATCAAGTCGCTTGTTTTCTTTCCTGCAAAAACGCGTATCGAATTATTTCCCGTAAACAAATATCGAAATCCAATCTGGCGATTTATCTCTAGAAAGATAGTATCCTTTTTAAAGAGCGTTAAATCGAAGTCGACTCCGAAAGGTAATCCGAGTATAAAAGGATAACTCATTTTTACTTTCAAATCTTGCGTTCGTGGCAAAGGATTGTTCCAATTCAAATCGAATAATTCCGCTCTTCCAAAAGCATTATGCAATCTCAATTTCACATCTCCCGTCACGTATACTTTTCCGGCATTTGCATTATCGGGTTGTACTCCCACTACTCCGTTAAACTGACTCGCTTTCTTGTTCTGTAAATAGAATACAGGACGTGCCAAACCGGGTATATATTCGATCTCGAATGGCCTCGCTTCTGCAACAAACGGAAGTTCTTTTAATTTAAGTGATATTTTTTTGTACTGCGATTCGTTGAATGCTGATCCCGGTTTTAACGACAGATAATTAAACAAATAAGCTTCCGAGATTTTTGCTGTTCCTTTTACAATGGCTGTATCTAAAATAATCAACGGACCTTTGTCGAGTGTCAGCGAAGCTGAAATATTACTTCCATCTATAATCACACTGTCTAGCTTTACTAACGCAAATGGATAGCCGTTATTCGAACAGTACTTCAATAAACTAGCCGTCAATCGTGCATAATTAGTCGGTGAAAAAGGTTTGTTTTCAAAATTCACTATTCTTAATCCCGATTGCGATAGAATTGATGCAGTCTCCGATTTCATTCGCAATTGCACGAGTGAATATTCTTCACCTACCCTCCACCAAATTGTTTGCGTCGTTCCTAAAACAGGCATACTGTCAACGCTGGCAGTTAAATATCCTTGCGAAAAAAATTCTTGTTGCACTTTATTCAAAGCCGACATGATCGATAGTGTATCGGCGGTGATAAGCTTTTCGAATTTTGTTTGAGCTTTTTCTACTTTATCAGAATTCTTTTTTTCTGTTGTATTAAATACAATACTTCGTTGTGCCGTCAACGTTAGATGCGCTAGCATGAACAAAGTAATGTAAATAATCTTCTTCAAAATAGTTGCTATTATAGATTCCAGTTGATAGGCGACTTCCCTATCGATTCAAGTATGGCATTCGTTTTCGAGAAATGTTTACAGCCTGCAAATCCTGTTCTTGCCAATGGCGAAGGATGTGCTGCTTCTAATATGAAATGCTTAAATGTATCTATCATCGGCGCTTTTTGTTTCGCAAAATTTCCCCATAGCAAAAACACAACTCCTTCGCTTTCTGCCGATATTTTTCTGATAACAGCATCTGTAAATTGCTCCCATCCTTTTTGCTGATGTGATCCCGCCGTATTCGCTCTTACCGTTAGCGTTGCATTGAGTAGTAATACTCCTTGCTTCGCCCACGCTTCGAGGTTTCCGCTACTCGGCATCGGCACTCCTACATCGCTTTGCAATTCTTTGAATATATTTTGTAACGATGGAGGCTTGCGGATATTATCTGCCACCGAAAAACATAGTCCGTTGGCTTGCCCTTCTCCATGATATGGATCTTGCCCGATGATCACCGCTTTCACCCTATCGAATGGTGTGTAATCGAAGGCTGCAAATATTTTATTGCCGGGAGGATATACTACTTGTCCCGACATCTTCTCACTCTTCAGAAATGTTTTTAACTGCTGAAAGTATGGCTTAGAGAATTCTTCTGAGAGATGTCTCTTCCATGTTTCTTCAATTTTAACGTCTTCGGTGCCCGACATTTTTACTTCGTTATTTGTTTGTGAAGATAAGAATACCTCTTCTGAATTAAAATGAAAGCCGGATAATTACCCGGCTCTCTTATTGCTTAATTAATTCTAAACGCTACTCCCGCTGAGATTATTCTTCCCGGCTGTTCTATATTGCCTAAATCTTGGTATTTCGTATTGAAAATATTATTCACGTCTACGTAAACATCTGCATAGCGCGTCGATTTTTTAACTCTTCCATCAAGTGTATAAAAAGCAGGATAAGATGTTTCTGAGCTCGCTCCTGTTTTAATATATCCTCCTTCGCGATCTTGGTAGTTTATTGTCCAGTTTAATGTCCACGAGCCTGCCAATTCTTGCGTAGCTATCACAGATAATCTATGCTTTAAATAATCAAGCACATAATTCGATTCGAAATTATTACTTGCAGTATCCGATATCACATACGAGTAATTTACACGCAGACTTGTAAACACAAAATTCGTTGATGGCATTTTCTTGAAATCAACCAGCAACGATGCATTCACTCCGGTAAAGTTCACTTCAGTTATATTCGCTGCTTTTGTTGTTGTTTCTCCATTCACGCGAATCCAGTCGATTAACGATTTCGCTTCTCTTCTGAACACTGCAACTTGAGCTGATACGGGACCGTTGAAATAACGAACTCCTCCTTCATAATTCAACGATGTTTCCGGCTTTAAGTCTTTACTTCCCACTGCTCCTCCTCGGTTATAATATAAATCGGTGAAGGTCGGATAACGAACAGCAGTATTAACGTTTGCGTATAGCCGAACATTTGAAAACCATCGGAAGGAAATATCTGCTCCGGGAAAAAATCGAGTGCCATAATCACTTGTGATTGCTGTCATGAATCCAGCAGAGAGCATCCAGCGATTGTATGTAAACTGATCTTCTAAATATAAGTTCATCTCGTCGCGCGAAGTACCTTTGGTATATTTAGCATAATCAGGTTCTCCCGCTGCTTGCACTGTTGATGTTAAAGCTTCGCCTAATACATTACTCAACACTTCTTCGTGACGCATATCGCCACCAACAGAAATCAGATGTGACCCTAATCGGTATGATACATTCAAATTCCCACCTTGCACATCGGTGCGATGGTAATTATGTCCCGTGTACCACGATGGAGCAGTATCTGTTCCCATGATAAACAAATTACCTCTGCGTTGATACCAATCATCGCCTTCGCGATAAAGTTCAAAGCGATCGAAATGTCGACGATAATATCCTGCAGCGCGTACCGACAATTTATTTTTATCGTATGCTAAAGAAGCACTTGCCATGCGCGCTTGCGTTTCTTCAAACTGCGTAGGGAATGCTGATGTATAAAAATTTTGAGCACCAAAATCTTTGTGATTTATTCCTCCCATCACATTGAAAGAAAAAGATTTCACTTTCCCCGACCATTGTGCTGAATAATTGCGATTATCGAAATCGGTGTTTGTGATATAGCCGTCGGAAACCGATTTCTGCGCAGCCATCATCAATCCTGTTGACTTAATACGCACCGATGCACTTCCTTGAACACTATAAAATCCATATTCACCACCCGCAATTTGTGCCGATGCAGTATTATCCTCCACTTTTTTCGTGATAATATTTATTGCTCCCGTGAAAGCTTTTGCACCATAAACTCTCGATGCACCACCTTGAACAACTTCAATATGATCAATCTGATCGAGGGTTATTGGAAGGTTCATCATATGATGTCCGGTTTGCGGATCAGTCATCGGAATGCCGTTCACTAATACTAATGTTTGTTCGAATGAACCTCCGGCAGTCGAAATATCACTTTGAACTCCGAAGGGTCCTCGTGAACGCACGTCAACACCTAAAGCGAGCTCTAAGGCATCGTCTATCGTCTTAACAGCACTCTTGCGAATGTCGTCGGCGGTGATAATTTGGATGGTTCTGGCAACGTTAGAGGTTGGAAGTACGAAGCGCGCTGCTGTTGATTGCACCTCATTAAGTTGAACTTCTTTCACAGATTGTGCCTTGCCGGGTGATAATGCAAAGAGTACCCAGCATGAGGAAATAACATAAAATTTCATAAAGTAGAATAGATTTGGTGTGCAAAGGAAGCAAGAAAAGAGGCTAAATCATGTCCAAAACGGCTTCTACTAAAAAAGTTTCCCACAGAAATCTGAAAACCAGTGTGTAAGAAAATGTTGCAGTTAAGACTTTTTTCATCTTAAAAATCGTTTATTTTGCGACGAATTGTTGAATTAAACCGCCACATGCGCAAATCCATCTTATTTATTTTGTTCGGGCTAATAGCTGCCTGCGCAATATCTTGCAAATCAAGAGAAAAATGTCCTGCTTACGGACAACATCCACAAAAAGCAGTAGAACGCCCGGCGTAATCCTCCTTTAGATTATCTTTTCGTTAAGGGTGTTTTTAAGAGGGTGATTCCTTACCTTCGCGCCGTCAACGCGAGTGTTGGTACTGTATTAATTGTTAACCCTAACGAGCTAGCTTATGCAACCGGAAATCGAAAAGCCGATGATTATCGAGCTGATTGAGGCAGGAGATAAGGATACTCTCGAGGAAAAGCTGGAAAACTGGCTTCCTCAGGAGCTAGCAGAGCTATGTCGTGACTTAAATGTTACCGACCAAGCCTTTGTATTTAATGTAATAGATAGGGAGCAGGCTTACCAAACTTTCGAAGAACTCGAGTTCAGCATTCAAGTTGAACTACTTAACGAACTAAGATACAGGCAAGTACAGCTTATTTTGAATGATATGTCGCCCGATAACAGGACGGCATTTTTGGAGCAACTCGACCCCGACCATCTCAATAAATTACTCAAACTTCTTACGCAGAAAGAACGTCGCGTAGCCTTATCTCTTTTAGGCTACCCCGAAGATTCTATCGGTCGTTTGATGACGCCCGATTATGTGGCAGTAAATCAAGACTGGACAGTTAAGCAGATTATCGATTTTATCCGCAGCCACGGTGAGAATTCCGAAACCCTCGACGTTATTTATATCGTTGATGAGAAAGGATACTTGGTGGATGATATCAGAATCGGTGATGTTTTACTTTCAGAAGATCATATTCCCGTGAAGGATATTCTCGACGGCAAATATGTTTCTTTGTTGGTGACCGATGATGAAGAGGTGGCAATTAAAGTCTTTGGTAAATCGAATCGAGTGGCCTTACCTGTAACAAATGCAGGAGGATTACTACTCGGCATTATCACTGTCGATGATATCTTACAACTCGCCAAAGAAGAAGATACAGAAGATATTCAGAAGATCGGTGCGGTAGAAGCACTCGAAGAACCTTATATGGATGTATCGCTCACGCAGATGTTGCGCAAGCGTGCTCCTTGGCT
>JAKPPP010000205.1 GCA_029547265.1 Bacteroidota bacterium | reverse complement strand
GTCATAGTTATTGGTCTTATCCCCGACAAACCTACAATACGCTTTTAAGTGACTACCGATCAGTTCAATGAATGTGTTGATTTGCACGCCGATGGTGTGTACCGATTCATTCTGCATAATTTAAAGGATGAAGAACAAAGTCGGGATATTGTTCAGGATGCTTTTGAGAAAATGTGGATGAACGTAAGCAATATCTCGGCAGACAAGTCGAAATCTTATCTTTTCACAACTGCTTATCATACCATGTTAGATAAAATCAGAAGAGGAAAAAAACAAGGGGCTTGGGATGAAGTCAAAGAGCATCAATACAGCGATCAAGGAAATAATTACTCGGGACTAAAACAAATACTTAAAGATGCATTAAGTCGTTTACCTGAAATTCAACGTACTGTAATTATGCTTCGCGACTATGAAGGATATAGCTACGAAGAAATCGGCGAAATAACATCACTTAACGAATCGCAAGTAAAAGTTTATATCTATCGTGCCAGAACGGCTATGAAAGAGTTTATCGGCAAAATCGAAAATGTAATTTAAGGAGGAAGAAAAGTGAAGATCGATTTAACAAATTACGAAGAAAAATTCCTGGATTATTATGACGGGAATTTAAGTGCGGAAGAAGTAGCAGACCTATTTCTTTTCATTGAAAAACACCCTGAATTAAAAGAAGAATTTGAAAGCTTCGAAAATATCAGCATCAATGAAATTGATACCAACATTTCTTTCCCTGATAAAAATTTCATTAAGCAATTAACTATCCCATCTATAGAAACGATAGACCTATGGTTAATAGCGGAAATGGAAGACGAATTAGCACTTCAACAAAGAGTGATGCTTTCGGCATTCTTAAAGAATCATCCTCAGTTTGAGAAAGACCGAATACTATTCAGAAACACGAAACTAACGTTAGGCATAGCCGAAATACATCCTGATAAAGAAAGTCTAAAAAGAAAAGCTGTTAAACCAATTGCTTTTGGTATTCCTTCAAGAATGTGGTATTCAGCTGCAGCCGTGTTAATTTTAATTATTGGAGCTTGGTATGTTTTACTTCCTCCCGCAGTAAAACCTGAAACAGCTTCCATTACACCTATTAAGATCGATAGCTCGAATGCGCATTCTGGTGTTCGGAAATTTGATTCTGTTCCAACTACAAACTCAAATGTTGATGCAATAATAAAGCGAGAATTAAAATCTATTGAGTACAAACAAATTGCGAATAAGAAAAAATCGAATTCACGACATAAAGTTCCGGCAGTAAATCATCCGGTTTCTCCTCTAGAAAATTTCGCAAATCAAAATACTGTCAAGCAAGATTCCATTCAAGATATAAAGGTTGCAAATAATATTACGATTGATAGTGTTCTTCAAAACAATGAACTTGTTCCTCCACTTCAACCGGAAGAAACTGCAATGTCAGAAGAGAATAAATCGGAACCTACATCTCAAGAAAATTTAACTACAAAAAGTAAATTCATTAGATGGGTTGCTAATATTGTAAATAAAGTTTCTGACGATAAATTAAAAGTTAAAACCACCTTTGATCCTACTAGCGGAGACTTAGCCGCATATAGAGTTG
>JAKPPP010000201.1 GCA_029547265.1 Bacteroidota bacterium | reverse complement strand
ACCGGTCCTAAATTATGCTCCGGGAAGCCCGGAGAGAAAAGCTCTAAAAGCCGCTTTAGCTCACATGAGAAGCGAAGTAATTGATGTGCCTATGTACATCGATGGCAAAGCTGTCCATACCGATAAAAAAGGAGAAATGCGCCCTCCTCATGACCACCAACATCTTTTGGGACGATATTCTATTGGAGATGCATCTCACCTAAACGTTGCTATTGACGCAGCTCTTAAAGCGAAAGATCAATGGGCATCGATGGAATGGGAACAACGTGCCTCAATTTTCTTAAAGGCTGCTGATCTTTTAGCTGGACCTTACAGAGCAATAATCAATGCTGCTACTATGTTAGGTCAAAGTAAAAGTGCATATCAAGCTGAAATTGATTCGGCTTGTGAAATGATCGACTTCCTTCGTTTCAATGTTGAATATGCTCGCGAAATTTATACACAACAACCAATTTCTTCGAAAGGTGTTTTTAATCGCGTTGAACAACGTCCACTTGAAGGATTCGTTTTTGCATTAACCCCATTCAACTTTACAGCTATTGCAGGAAATCTTCCTACCTCAGTAGCAATGATGGGTAATACGGTAGTATGGAAACCTTCATTCACGCAGATTTATGCTGCTCGTGTTCTTATGGAAGTATTTATGGAAGCTGGTTTGCCTGCAGGTGTAATTAACTTAGTTTATGTTTCAGGATCAACTGCCGGTGAAGTAATTTTCAATCACCCTGACTTTGCAGGAATTCACTTTACAGGTTCAACAGGTGTATTCCAAGATATCTGGAAATCGATCGGAAACAACATCCACAAATACAAAACTTATCCAAGAATTGTTGGCGAAACAGGTGGAAAAGATTTTATCCTAGCTCACAAATCAGCTAATGCTCAAGAAGTAATTACTGCATTAAGCAGAGGTGCTTTTGAATATCAAGGACAAAAATGTTCAGCTGCTTCGCGTGCTTATATCCCTTCAAACTTATGGCCAACTGTTAAAGAAGGTTTAGTGAAAGATCTTGCCAGCATGAAGATGGGCCCTACAGAAGATTTTGAGAATTTCATCAATGCTGTAATCGACGAAAAATCATTCGACAAAATTGCATCTTACATTGATAATGCAAAAAAATCTAAAGATGTTGAGATCATTGCCGGTGGAACTTATGACAAAAGCAAAGGATGGTTTGTTAGTCCTACCGTAATTGTATCGAAAGACCCTAACTATGTTACAATGTGTGAGGAAATCTTCGGACCTGTTTTAACGATTTATGTTTACGATGAAAATAAATTCGAAGAGACTTGTGAGTTGGTTGACAAAACAAGCACTTATGCTTTAACCGGGTCTATCTTGTCGAAAGATCGTTACGCAATTCAAACAGCTACTAGAAAATTAGTTAATGCTGCGGGTAATTTTTACATCAACGATAAATGTACAGGAGCAGTTGTTGGACAACAACCTTTTGGAGGATCAAGAGCTTCAGGTACTAACGACAAAGCAGGTTCATTAATCAATCTACTTAGATGGGTTTCTCCAAGAACAATTAAAGAAACATTTGTTCCGGCAACAGATTACAGATATCCGTTCTTAGATAAAGAATAATTCAACAAAAACAATTCGATGGGCTGCTAATTTAGCGGCCCATCATTCTTTCAGAGGACTCCGTAAGTTTTAAGAAGTAATCTTCTAGTTGACGACGAGATTCTATCGAATAAACATCAACTTCATTCAATAAAAAATAACGATTCAATTCAGGAATTTCGTTGTAATGCAAATGAAAAGTTATCTCGTCATTTTCAACTCCAATGTATTTCTCTTTCCAACTAGAATTAGAAATTATAGCTTTTGCTTTTTCAAGTGAGTTTGCTTTCAAACGAACAACTCGATTGTCGTCATTCAATAGTACATTCAGTTCGCCTTGCGCAACTGTTTTGCCTTTATTGATGATGGCTAAGCGAGTTGCAATTAACTCCATCTCCGATAAAATATGAGATGAAAGAAAAACTGTTTTCCCTTTTTCCTTACTGAGATAAAGAATTAAATTTCGAATATCAATAATCCCTTGAGGATCTAATCCTGTAGTAGGTTCATCTAGAATAATTAATTCAGGATCATGAAGCAAAGCTTGAGCCAAACCCAATCGTTGTTTCATACCATGAGAATATGTTTTAACAAAATCGTTACCTCTCCCTGATAATCCAACGAAATCTAACAACTCATCAATTTTTTTACCAGTTACATGAACTCCTGATACACCGGCAAGCAATTCAAGATTCTTCTTAGCCGATAGATATTTATAGAAGTCAGGCTTTTCGACTATACACCCAATCTTAGAAAGAATAAAATTCCTGTCTTCTGTTAAGTTTTTCCCGAATATCTCAACAGTACCTTCTGTAGGTTTTATCAGCGACAAGAGCATACGAATAGTAGTACTTTTTCCTGCTCCATTTGGACCAAGGAATCCAAATACATCGCCACGATACACATCGAGATCAAGGTTTTCTACAGCCTTGAAATCTCCGTAGAACTTTTTTAAACCTCTAACCTTAATTACTTGCTCCATGATTTTAATACTCTATAGTTTCAGGATCTACGGCAGAACTAAAATATTTCACTAATACACCATTTTCATCAACCAGGTATTTACAAAAATTCCAATCAGGCAGTTGAGAATTCCAGCCGTTTTGGCTCGGATCAGACAACCAATTATAAAGGGGATGTTGCTCCTCGCCTTTAACGTGAAGTTTCGAGAACAAAGGAAATGTAACTCCGAAGTTGACTTCGCAAAAAGAAGCGATTTCCGATTCACTACCCTGCTCCTGGGCACCAAAATCATTGCAAGGGAAACCTAAAACAGTAACTTCCCCTTTCTCATGCAATTTTTGCAATGCAGCATATTGAGGGGTATAACCGCAAGCCGAGGCAGTGTTTACAATCAACAATTTTCGACCTTTATAAGCCGAAAGATCAGTTGATTTGCCTGTAATATCTAATAATTTAATGCCATAAATAGTATCCATTGGAACAAAGTTTAAAGGTGCAGAAATCACGTCTTTTTTCATGAAGCGCTTAAGAAAGAAATAGATTATTTGCTTAATAAAAGAAGATAACGAGGATTTCATAATATTATTTTCAGTAAAGTTAACAATTGAAATTGAAATAAGTTTACTATCACTTTGCTTTTCAAAATTACGTTCAAAAGACAATTTGAACTTGAAACTGTAAGGGAATTAACTATATTTGGATTTAGAGTATTCATTTCCCAAACAATGAACTTTTAACACAACTAAATTATGAACTCACTTTTAACGCAGTTATTAAAGAAATCAGCCGCAAATTTCCAACAAAAAAACGGCTCAGAAACAGCAATATATTCTAATTACCGAATTGCAAAAGCCTATAGAAACTTAGTACTAACGGCCAAATCACAAATCAAAGATACATTGCTTATAACCCTTGGGATTTTCTCAGCATCTTTCGGCTTTAAAGGCTTTTTATTGACAAATCATTTTATTGACGGCGGAGCGACAGGAATCTCACTACTAATTTCGGCTATAACCTCCCTCCCACTTCATGTCTTAATTGTGTGCATTAACATCCCATTTATTATTTTAGCATATAACATTTTGGGCAGAGCCTTCGCAATAAAAACCACATTGGCAATTTCCGGGTTGGCTGTTTGCTTAGCAACAGTAAGCTTCCCCGACATCACGCAAGACAACTTATTAGTTGCTGTATTTGGAGGATTCTTCCTCGGTGCAGGTATTGGCTTGGCTGTAAGAGGTGGAGCTGTAATTGACGGAACAGAAGTACTGGCAATTTACTTGAGTAGGAAATTCGGAACTACAATAGGTGACATAATTATCATGATTAACGTT
>JAKPPP010000189.1 GCA_029547265.1 Bacteroidota bacterium | reverse complement strand
TGAAATTTCAAAATCCCAATAGCCATTTATGCTTCCTCCCGGTGCAGAATACACCACCCTATTTGATAATAATCCCGTACATCTATCAAAGTCATAACGTTCAACGGCTCCAACTTGGCATGCATTATAGAGATGTGTTCCTTCAGCATTGAATTTCATGCGATATGCACTCGCATAAGTTATACTCGCCCCGATAAATTGAGTTGGCATTGCAGTTACCCCTGTAGGGGTGACTAAATACGCAGTTATATCATTAGTAGGAACATTTTTCCAAGTGCGTACTAAAACCCACCAATCACGCCCGTTCCCATGTCGAACCGCAGCAATACAATCCACAAGCGTGTCATTTCTTAGCTGCACGTTCTTTTGAACTACTTTACCTAGTCCTCCATTATAGCTAAGATCTACGATTGAATAGTAAAACCCTTGATATACGGTTACTGCAGCACAAAACACATAAAACAAATTACTGTTCCCAGGGTATGGAACAATTGCCATTTCTTGGTACCATAAACCGCCAATTAATGTATCTCCATTTTGCATGGTTTGATGATTCTTGTTTACTACAGTTCCATATTTAATAGGTCCGGCAGGGTTTAACCATTCAATCCAATTGGGAGACCCGGTATAAAACAATAAATCACCTGTACTATCACAGATACTAGCACACGTACCACGCACACGTAAGATGCTATTTGCTGCTTGAGGGTTGGAAGTGTTTTTAAAATCAATTCCGGCGCTATCTCCGAAAGCCCAATATCGATCGGTGAATTGAGCTTTAGCTCCACCTGCCATCAACAAACTAACAAAAACAAATAAGCTTCTAATCGCCTTCATAAAGTATAGCCTTAATTGACCAATATTTATCAAATGTATATATTATTCACTTAAAAAGGAAATTACTAATCACTTAACCGTTTGTAAGCGTTTAACTCCCGACTATTTGGAGATTTTTTTGTAATTTTAATTAGGGAGGGAACTACTGTACCCCACTCTTAAATAGGGAATTTTTGTTAAAGGAGATTTTTCGGAAAAATTTAATTGGGGAAGGTAAGGGACAAGACCATGTCTCGACTCCGCTCGACAACCATGAATCATAAAAATATCTCGCTTCGTGCTTCGCCGAACTAAGAACTATGAACCATGCAGTAGAGCTGAAAAAGCACTCTGTCCTGACGATAACTGTCAGGACAAGCCTCCAACCATATCGGCTTCGTTTCGACTCCGCTCAACGACCAGCCGAACTAAGAACCATGCAGTAGAACTGAAATAGCCTTTAGACTTGCACTGTATTTTAAAAGCATTAATTGATGTTGAAACAGGGGGTCTGGGGGAGTTGATAACTCATTAAATTTGTTAATAAAGGAAACGGGGTGAACTATCTAAATAGCTAGGTCATTTAATCCCTATAGTGTGTATGAGTCCCCGCTTCCTATTAACAAATTGTCAAGAACCAGCTAGAATTTTAGACTTGAGATCTATTAAAGGTTTTAGTTAAAGACAACTTAAACGCGAAGTTATGAAGAAGAACTTTATTGGCATAGATGTATCCAATAGAAAATTGGACGTCTATTATCACAACCAATGTCAACACAGAATATTTAGCAATAATGTGGAGGGATTTGGAGAGATGATTACATGGTTGAAAACATTTAAAGTAAGTGTTAAATCAATGATAGTATGCTTTGAGCATACAGGCATATATAGCGAAGATTTGTCGCTTTATTTAGCAGAGAAGAAAGTTTGCTTCTATATGGAATCATCCTTGAATATTAAATTTTCTATTGGAATGCAACGTGGCAAAAACGACAAGATAGATTCTAAGCGGATTGCCGACTATATCGCATTGCATTACACCCAGCTAACACCTACTGAACTTGCAAAAAGTTCAGTAGGTGAATTACGCAAATTATTAAGTCTACGTGGTCATATTGAGAAGGAAATTATTGGCATTAAGAATCGGCTTAAGAACTCTTCAAAGGCTACAGGAAGTGAATTTATTTATCAAATCGAACTAGATTTATTGGATGTGTTATGTGATAAGTTGAAATTGGTAGAGGTCCAGGTTAAGGCACTGCTTAAATCTGATGAGGAGCTGCATCGCATCGATGAATTAGTGCAGTCAATTAAAGGCGTTGGCCCGGTATCTAGTTGGTATTTAATAGCTACTACAAATGGCTTTAAATACTTTGAAGATGCTCGACAATACGCTTGTCATTGTGGTATTGCTCCATTCGAAAAATCATCCGGGTCATCCATTAAAGGGAAGACCCAGACAGACAGAAGGTCAAATCGAAAAATAAACGGAATAATTACTATGGCTGCCATGTCAGCAGTTCAATATAACCCTGAGATGAAAGAATATATGGAACGAAAACAAAAAGAAGGCAAACATTATAACTGTGTCTTAAATGCAATTAAGAATAAACTTATTGCTAGAGCATTTGCCGTAGTAAAACGACAATCTCCATATGTTGACCTAAAAAAATATGCAGCCTAAGATTTGGAATAGTCCTAGAATACACATTTCGTGGCAAAACTCGAACTAAAAACATTTTCTCAGTTCCGTATCAAACAAAAAATCTCAAGAAATGATACAAATCTTGAATCGCCCCTCATCTCGTCGATCGCCTCGCGAAACTTCGAACCTCGAACCTCGAACTCTTAACGGCTTCTCCGAAATAAGAACTTCGAACCACTTTTAAAACATCTTCCCTCGCTTCGCTAAATACGGAGCTAAAACTTGCTTATAGCCTAAATGAATATCGGCTTCAACAAAATCGATGTGGTATTGGGCGCATTTGAGCATCAGTTCTTTTTTGAATTCGCTGATGGCTTTTAA
>JAKPPP010000184.1 GCA_029547265.1 Bacteroidota bacterium | reverse complement strand
CTGCAGCTACTAATGGCACATTATCTACGATTGCCGATGCTACACCCGTGCCCATCACGATAATGCTCAGGTTACCTACTTTTTCATTCATCAGCAATGCCAGCTGATGTAATATCCCTACACTTTCTAAGGCTCCTATCGCCAGTAAGATCCCAAGGAAAAACAATACGCTGGTGACATCTATACGCTGCAATGCTCTAACTACCGAATAGGCATCTTTCTTTTCTTCTGTCTTGTCACGATGTATAAGCTCGGTGATTATCCACAGCATCCCTAACGCTAATAATATCCCCATCACAGGAGGCAAATGCGTATAGGTCTTAAAGATAGGCACACATATCAACGACGATAATCCGAGATAAAAAATCATTTTTCGTTCGGCAACAGAACTTTTCTTAGGTGTTTCATTATCTACCGACTGAACAGCTAAATCGCCTTTCATTTTAAATGAAATAAGCGCCAACGGAACAATCATACATACCAGTGATGGCAAGAACAATTCTTGCATGATGTTCAATGCTGTTATCTGATGTCCGATCCATAACATAGTTGTTGTTACGTCGCCGATGGGTGTCCAAGCCCCGCCCGCATTCGCCGCAATCACCACCATCCCAATATAATAAAATCGGGTTTCTCGGTCATCGATGAGCTTGCGCAGCAATGATACCATTACGATGGTTGTTGTTAAATTATCGAGTATCGCCGAGAGGAAAAAGCTTAAAAATCCTACGATCCACAGCAACTTCACTTTATTACGGGTACGTATAGCCGAAGTTATGATATCGAAGCCGTCGTGAGCATCTACTAATTCCACAATTGTCATCGCCGACAACAAGAAAAATAATATTTCGCTTATCGATGCCAGATGTCCGAAAAGCTCTCCATTCACCTCCTCTACGCCGTTTCCTCCTCCTAACATATAGATGGTCCAGCATATTACACCGGTAACGAGTGCCGTTGCGGCTTTATTGAGCTTAACGCTATGCTCAGCAGCAATGCATAGATATCCGATGCAGAATACAATAATGATGAGAGTGGATACCATGGGGCCAAGTTAAGGAACTTTCGGGAATATGGTAATCGCCTTGCGGCGAAATGGGCCGCAGATAGTTATGATAGCTATGATTTTCGCAGTGGTAGTCGAAATTTATTACCACACACCTGAAATCATAACAAATCTTAAAAACCATAAAAATTGGCGTACTGACGATGAATGTCAGTAATAAGCCCATCGTAGTTGAATGTATTAGAATAAATTTTCTTTTGATGAATACAGCCTTCTGCTTTTGGGAAATAATCAGCGTAAATCTGTTAGATCAGCGCCATCTGCGGCCCATCAAGCAACGCGTCAACCCCACTTCGCTTCGCGAAATCCAAAATTCAAAATTCAAAATTCTTTTAATTCTCCTCTTTTTAGTTTAGGTTTGTTTCGCAAACTAATTCTAATCATGTCCAAAAATATATTTGTTACTAAGTCGATGGATGTCCTTATGAAAGAGGCCAGCCATGAGGGTGAGCATTCTTTAAAGAGAACATTAGGCAAAACAAACCTCGTAATGCTTGGTGTAGGAGCTATCATCGGTGCAGGGATCTTCGTCCTTACCGGCGCTGCCGCTTCTCAACATGCAGGTCCCGCAGTTGTAATTTCCTTTATCGTGGCAGGTATCGCTTGCGCTTTCGCGGGATTGTGTTACTCCGAATTCGCTTCTATGATCCCTATCGCAGGAAGTGCATACACTTATGCTTATGCTACGCTCGGTGAGTTTATCGCGTGGATCATCGGTTGGGACTTAATCCTTGAATACCTCTTCGGTGCTTCTACCGTTGCCGTTGGTTGGTCGGGATACGTCACCAGCTTCCTCAAAGATTTCGGAATAACCATACCCGATTCCTTGAGCAGTGCTCCCATCGCTTACGATACTGCTACTCATGTGTACACTGCAACAGGTGCGCTCATCAACTTACCTGCTATGTTTATCATCGGTATCATGACATGGCTTTTAGTAGTTGGTATTCGTGAATCGGCGAACTTCAATAACGTTATCGTGATCGTGAAAGTAATCGTGATCTTACTCTTCGTAATCTTCGGATGGCAATATATCCACACCGACAACTGGCATCCTTTCATCCCTGAAAACACAGGAGTGTTCGGTGAATTCGGATGGAGCGGAATCGTTCGTGCTGCAGGTATCATCTTCTTCGCTTACGTAGGCTTCGATGCCGTTTCTACTGCTGCGCAGGAAGCTAAAAATCCTCAGAAAGATATGCCTTGGGGTATCCTTGGATCACTCGTGATTTGTACCATCATCTATATCCTCGTAGGATTAGTTATGACAGGAATCGTGAGCTATAAAGAATTAAATACTCCTGCTCCTATTGCAGTGGCGGTGAATGCTGCGGGCAACGGATTAAATTGGTTACGTCCTTTGATTAAGACCGGTGCTATCGCTGGATTAAGTTCTGTAATCTTAGTAATGTTAATGGGTCAACCTCGTATCTTCTATTCAATGTCGAGAGACGGACTATTACCTGCTTCTTTTAGCCGCGTTCATAAGAAATACAAAACTCCGTATATCACAACTATCATTACAGGAGCTGTTGCAATGATTGTTGCGGGATTATTCCCTATCGGACTATTAGGTGAGCTTGTATCGATCGGAACATTATTAGCATTCGTAATTGTTTGCGGAGGAATTCTTGTATTGCGTTACAGCAAACCTGATCTTGTTCGTCCGTTTAAAACTCCTTTCTTCCCTGTAGTTCCAATCTTAGGAATTTTATCTTCTTTAGCGTTGATGTATTTCTTACCCGGCGACACATGGGTTCGATTAATCGTGTGGATGTTAATTGGTATCGTGATTTACTTCGGGTATAGCAAGAAGCACAGTAAATACGGACAAGAAGCGAAATAATTATTTCCTAAAAAAATTATATTAATAATGTCGGACACTACAACTAAGTTAACCCGCACATTAGGACTTAAAGACGCAACGATGATGGTAGCCGGATCTATGATTGGATCCGGCATCTTCATTGTTAGTGCCGACATGAGCCGAAATGTGGGAGGTACAGGATGGCTATTACTGCTATGGATCATCAGTGGATTAATAACGGTGATGGCTGCACTAAGTTATGGTGAGTTGGCAGGAATGATGCCTAAAGCCGGCGGACAATTTGTATATATAAAACGCTCTTGGGGTGATGTGACATCTTTTCTTTACGGATGGACCGTCTTCACTGTAATTCAAACCGGCGTGATTGCGGCAGTGGCTGTGGCCTTCGCGAAATATTCGGGTGTCTTCTTTCCGTGGATCAGTATTGACAATATTTTAGTTGATTTAGGAATTGTAAAAGTATCGTCGGCTAATGCAGTAGCCATCGGTGTCATTATCTTTTTAACGTGGATAAATAGCAGAGGCGTTAACAACGGAAAGCTTATTCAGATGCTTTTCACTTCAGCGAAGCTGATTGCATTATTGCTCATCATCGTTGTTGGAATTTATGTCGGATTAAACGAGCCATGGTTTGCGGCGAACTTTAAATCGCCATGGGAAGCAGTGCAATTGGTGCAGAAAGATGGTAACTGGAGTACAGAGTCTTTACATGGCATAGGATTAATACTAGCACTCGGAACAGCAATTATTGGTTCTCTCTTCTCGAGCGATGCATGGAACAACGTAACGTTTATAGCAGGAGAAATTAAAGATCCGAAGAAAAATATTCCTTTGAGTTTGTTGATGGGAACAGCGATAGTTACTGTATTGTATCTGTTAGCGAATGTTGCTTACTTAGGATTACTTCCCGTGCATGGAGATGCGCATGCGAGTGATGTCATCGGACAAGGAATTCAATTTGCTACCAACGATCGCGTAGGAACAGCCGCTGCATCGAGAATATTAGGAGATAGCGCAGTTTATTTCATGGCGGCGTTAATTATGATCTCAACGTTCGGATGTAACAACGGAATTATTTTATCGGGATCGAGAGTATATTATGCAATGGCGAACGAAGGACTCTTCTTCAAGAAAGCAGGTATACTAAATAAAAATCATGTTCCGGGAAATGCTCTCACAGCGCAAGCTATCTGGGCAAGCTTATTATGTCTCTCAGGAACGTACGGCGATCTACTCGACTACACTACTTTTGCGTCGTTACTGTTTTACATAGTAACCATCGGCGGATTATTTGTACTACGCAAAAAAGAACCTAATGCAGAACGACCATACAAGGTGATTGCATATCCTATTCTACCTATTCTTTACATCGTACTCGCAGCAGCAG
>JAKPPP010000177.1 GCA_029547265.1 Bacteroidota bacterium | reverse complement strand
GACCATCTCGACTTATTTCGACTCATCTCGACACCGCTCGATGACCACCGCTCAATGACCACCGCTCTATGACCATGTCTCGACTCCGCTCGACAACCATGAATCATAAAAAGATCTCGCTTCGTGCTTCGCCGAACTAAGAACTATGAACCATGAAGTAGAGCTGAAAAAGCACACTTCATGGCAAGCCTCGAACCATGCAGTAGAGCTGAAATAGCACACTGCATGACAAGCCTCCAACCATATCGGCTTCGTTTCGACTCCGCTCAACGACCAGCCGAACTAAGAATTATGAACTAAGAACTATTAAACCATCTTCTCGCCGCCCGCTTCGCGAACCATGAACCAAGAACTAGGAACCTTTTTTTCCATAATCCCCATCCAAACCAAAATTCTTTACTCCACCCTTATTTCTATTCAAAAAACATCTCGCCCCTCGCTTCGCGAACCCTAAACCCTAAACCCTAAACCCCAAACCCCAAAGGCCTAAACCCTAAACATCGTCCCCCTACTCCCATCCACTCGCCAATACATCGGCGATGTGCTCAACTTTGAGAGGTAGTTTTTGTTTTTTGATGATTCCGTCGAGGTGAAGAAGGCATTCGATATCGGTAGAGATAATTACAGAGGCACCGGCATCCATTACGGATTTTAAAAGTTGCATGCCCATTTGTACTGCTAATTCTTCATTCTTGCGTTCTAGTCCGCCGCTAATACCGCAGCATGGTAATCCGCCTTGCACTTCTACCATTTCTAGTCCGCGTACTTTCGAAAGCAACACTCTCGGAGCTTCTTTAATTCCCAATTCATGAACGGCTTTGCAAGCATCCATAAAAACTGCTTTCGCTTCATAACGAGCACCTATATCCGAAGCATGCATCACATTCACTAAGAAATCGGAAAACTCATACATGTGTTTCTGCAATAACTTGTATTCGTTATGCATCGACGAATTATGGAAAATAGAAGGGTATTGGCATTTAATGGTTGCAGTGCATGAAGCCCCGGGACAAACCACATATCGTTCGTTCTGAAACTCCTTAATAAGCTTCTCGCCTACTTCTTTGGTATGATCCCAATAGCCATCTTCAAAAGCAGCTTTTCCGCAGCATGTTTGTTCGATATTATAATTCACACCGCAGCTCAAACGCTCCAGCACTTTAATCATGCTATGAGCAGTTGAAGGATGAAACTGATCGATCTGGCAAGGGATAAATATATCTACTATCAATTGACTTCTTTTTTAAACTGATTATGCTTTCGCCCCCGCCAATTCAGGATCGGGCTTTAATGTTACTCTGATCAGCAAAATTATACCGATTAGGAAGAATATCGTCAAAACTACGATAGAATTTCTCATACTTCCCGTTAATTCATTGATATACCCGAAAATGAAGGTTCCTACTACGGTTCCAATCTTATCGCAAACATCATAAAAACTGAAGTATGATGCGTGATCTTTAGTCGGTGGTAATAACTTCGAATAGGTTGATCGCGATAATGACTGAATCCCTCCCATCACCATTCCTACCACCGCTGCCAGCGTAATAAAATATGTTTGCTCGTCGAATCCGTACTTCTTATCGCAGAAGTAAGCCGCAATGCATATGAGTATCCACACAAAAATTGCTATCAACAGGGCTTTTATATTCCCTAATCGTTTTGATAATCCACTGAACAAATAAGCGCCTGCAATGGCTACAAATTGAATGATGAGAATAATGGCAATAAGAATAGATGAATCTAGTTTCAGCTCACTGGTTCCGAATAGCGTTGCTACATACATCACCGTTTGCGTACCCATATTATAGAAGAAGAACGATCCTAAGAATCGCTTTAATCGAGGAGTATCTGCCAGTTCGGCCCATACGATGCGAAGCTCTTGATACCCTTTGGTGAAGATGCTTGCGTCGCGTTTATTATTTGTAGCTGTCTCGGGAAGTCGATTAAACGTAATCTGTGCAAATCCGAACCACCATACTCCGACTAACAAAAACGATAGTCGCGTAGCGAAGCCCCCGGAAATATTTCCGTACCAAGCAGGAAACAGCACCATAGTAAGACAAAAGATCAACAACAATGAACTTCCAATGTATCCCATGGCGTATCCTCTTGCCGATATTTTATCTTGATCGGCAGGAGCCGCAATTTCAGGTAAGAAGGCATTATAGAATACTATACTCCCTGCATATCCCAATGCTGCCAACATCGAACCAACTACTCCAATCCACAGGGTGCTAACATCTGTAAAAAAATACAATGCAGAGCATGATATTGCTCCGAGTGTACTAAAGAAGAACATGAATTTCTTTTTCTTTCCGCTATAATCGGCCATCGATGAAAGCAAGGGCGACAATAAAGCAATAATTAAAAACGCAACTGAAATAGAATAAGTCTGTAATGAATCGCTATTGAATACTCGTCCCATGAAAGCAACTTCTTTCGACGTTGCTGTTGTGGTAACTGCGTTGAAATAAATTGGAAACAACGCACTCGTAATTACGAGTGAATATGCTGAGTTAGCCCAATCGTAGTAGGTCCATGCTCGCACTATTTTTTTGTCTGCCGTAACAGTTGCTGATTCCATAATTATTTAATTAACGACGGGAATAATAAATCAAAAATGATAATAATTTATTGCGACCAAGTATATTTTACTTTCAAGCGCAATGATCCATTCTGCAAATTGGTTGAATCGTTGTATGAAAATAATCCTGAATTTGGTATTGGGGGACAAAGACTAAAATTAGCATATCCCATTAAATACAACTCGGGATTACTGCCAAGGTCTTTATCATATATTTCGAACGACATTTTATCTCCTAAACCGTAAGTAACGGGTTGAGGACTTAACGTAAATATTCCCGAAGTAGAATTAGAGATGGTGATACCTGAAGTATAAACGGTATCATCGGGAAGGACAATTTTCAGATTCAAATCGGGATCATCATTCGGATCCCACGAAACGCCGCCATAGGCAAAAGGAGGAGTTTGTATTACCTCCACACTCTTCACAATTACCTTTCTGAACATAGTGAAAGGAACTTCTTTCGTTGCGGTAGTAGAGCCTTCATCGTTTACGGCAGTAGCCGATACAGAATAACAACCATAGCCACTAAATACATGCGATACGGTGAATCCGGTGGCGGTGGTGCCGTCGCCGAAATTCCACGATACTGAATTTGCATCTTTCGTTAGAGCAGTGAAGTTGAGCGTATCGTTGGGAGAAGAAATAGTTCCGGAGTAAGTAAAACCGATGGTAGGGTTCGGTTTATCATCATTTTTCTTACAAGAAGCAACCAACAAAACGACTGCTGACAGGGATAATATTTTTGAAATTATACTTCTCATTTTTCGGGGATATCGTGAGGCTAAAGTAGTCATTAATTTGAAAAAAAGATCGAATACCCAAAGCTCGAGCTTCAATTTACAACAAAGCTGTTAAAAGTTCGAGGTTCAAAGTTCGAAGTTTCGCGATGCGAAAGGCGAGATGAGGGAGGTTTAGGGTTTACAGTTTACAGTTCGCGAAGCGGAAAGCAAAATCATTTTATGATTCGTGGTTGTCGAGCGGAGTCGAGACATGGTCATTGAGCGGCGGTCATCGAGTGGCGGTCATTGAGCGGAGTCGAAATGAGTCGAGATGAGTCGAGATGATTCGAGCTAATACTAGAGAATATGAAAACCCGGATTACAAAGTCGTTATCCTTTATTAGAACTAAAATGTTAAACATAAAAAAAGAGAGACGTTTGCACGTCTCTCTTGAAATGATTTGTGGTATAAAATTAAGCGATTTGAGAGCGGATGATGTTAAGAGCACCACCTGCTTTGAACCACTCGATTTGATTTTCGTTGTATGTATGATTAACGCTAATTGTATCTGAAGAACCATCGGCATGATTTAACACCATAGTAAGTGGTTTTTCAGGAGCGAAAGTTGTTAATCCGATAATATCAATTATATCGTCTTCACGAATTTTATCGTAGTCGGCAGGATTAGCAAATGTTAATGCTAACATACCTTGTTTCTTCAAATTCGTTTCGTGGATACGTGCGAATGATTTCACCAATACTGCACGAACACCTAAGAAACGAGGTTCCATAGCTGCGTGCTCGCGGCTTGATCCTTCTCCGTAGTTTTCGTCACCTACTACCAGCGACCCTACTCCGGCAGCTTTGTATGCACGTTGAACGGCAGGAACTTCACCATATTCACCTGTGATACCATTCTTCACGCTGTTTGATTTTTCGTTGAAGAAGTTAGTAGCACCTGTAAGCATATTGTTACTGATATTATCTAAGTGTCCACGGTATTTTAACCATTTTCCCGCAGGAGAAATATGATCTGTTGTACACTTACCTTTTGCTTTGATTAATAAACGTAATCCGTTTAAGTCAGCACCATTCCATGCAGCAAATGGATCTAACAATTGAAGACGATCGCTATCAGGATTTACATTGATTTTCACTCCTGATCCGTCAACAGCAGGTGCTTGATAACCTGCATCTTCAACAGCAAATCCTTTTGTCGGTAATTCGTCACCGTTAGGAACATCTAATTTCACTTGCACTCCATCAGCATTTGTTAAAGTGTCGGTTAAAGGATTAAATCCTAAGTCACCGGCAAGTGCTAAAGCAGTTGTAATTTCAGGCGATGCCACGAAAGCAAAAGTATTCGGATTGCTATCTTGACGTGCTTTAAAGTTACGGTTGAACGAGTGGATGATTGTATTTTTTTCTTGTTTCTCAGCACCTACACGAGCCCACATTCCGATACATGGTCCGCAAGCATTAGAGAATACTTTAGCCCCGATTTTCTCGAACGTATTGATAAATCCATCGCGATCGATAGTATAACGTACTAACTCAGATCCCGGAGTGATAGTAAACTCAGCTTTCGGAGTGATTTTTTTATCAACTGCTTGTTGAGCTAGGTTAGCAGCGCGACTGATATCTTCGTAAGAAGAGTTCGTACATGATCCGATCAAACCTACTTCAACACGCATTGGCCAACCGTTAGCAGCTGCCGTTTCTTTCATTTTACTAATCGGCGTAGCTAAATCCGGAGAGAATGGTCCGTTGATATATGGTTCTAACTCGTCTAAGTTGATTTCAATAACTTGATCGAAATATTTTTCAGGGTTTGCATAAACTTCTGAGTCACCTGTTAAATGCTCACGGATTCCGTTAGCAAGATCAGCAACTTCTGAACGGCCTGTAGCACGTAAATAGCGCTCCATGCTGTTATCGTATCCAAACGTAGAAGTTGTAGCTCCGATTTCAGCACCCATATTACAGATGGTTCCTTTTCCTGTACAGCTCATAGAGGTAGCACCTTCGCCGAAATACTCAACGATAGCACCTGTTCCGCCTTTTACTGTAAGGATACCTGCTACTTTCAAGATTACATCTTTAGGAGCAGCCCATCCGCTTAATTTTCCTGTCAATTTAACTCCGATCAATTTCGGCCATTTCAGCTCCCAAGGAAGTCCTGCCATCACATCACAAGCATCAGCACCACCAACTCCGATAGCTACCATTCCTAGTCCACCGGCATTTACTGTGTGACTATCGGTACCGATCATCATTCCACCGGGGAAAGCATAGTTCTCAAGAACTACTTGGTGGATGATACCTGCACCCGGCTTCCAGAATCCGATACCGTATTTGTTCGATACCGAAGCAAGGAAATTATAAACCTCTTCACTCTCTTTCACTGCGAAAGCAAGATCTTCAGAAGATCCTGTTTTAGCCATGATTAAGTGATCGCAATGTACGGTACTAGGAACTGCAACCTTAGGACGACCTGCCTGCATAAATTGCAACAAAGCCATTTGAGCTGTTGCATCCTGCATAGCCACGCGATCAGGATTAAAATCAACGTAAGAATTCCCTCGCTCGTAAGGAGCTGAAGGCGTTGAGCCGGAAAGGTGAGAATAAAGGATTTTTTCTGTCAGGGTCAGAGGACGGCCCATCAGCTTACGAGCTGCTTCCACTTTAGCAGGAAGGCTTCCGTAAAACTGCTTGATCATGTCGAGGTCGAATACCATTATGATGTTGCTTTTTGTATGAGTTGTTTTATGATGCTTTTCTGAAATTGAAAAGTGGCGCAAAGGTAGGGATAAATTGTGGATTTTGGATGTGTAATTTTGGATGGGCTGACGCGGTGCTTGATGGGCCGCAGATTTTCATGATTATTATGATTCATTATGATCGGAAATATCTGTAATAATTAAATCTAAGTTGAACACAGATTCGCTCCGACGGTGCAAGCACGTCGGAGCTAAAAGGGTTTTAAAAGGATTTAAAAGGATTGCTAGCGCAACGCTTGATGGGCCGCTGATTTTTATGGTCTTTATGATTTACGCAGAATTATTCCCTTAGGGACAAGCTGTCTTCGCCGATTTTGCCTACCTGCAAGGAACACAGATGAAAGGATTTGAAATGGATTTTAAAGGATTGCTAGCGCGACGCTTGATGGACAGATGGTTTTTATAGTTTTATGACCAATTAACCCTGAAGTGTGTCGCTTGGAATTTGCTTTTTGAACCTAGTTTCATTGACTCTACTTGAGGGGAACACTGTTTAAAGGATTTGAAAAGGATTTACACAGATTTTTCTAACGGATATACCAATAAAAAAAGCCTTCTTCCGGGAGGGAGAAGGCTTGGGATAAGCGTTTATTGATGAGTTATTTATGCAGAGGGGCGGCGGCGTTTTTCTTGATGAACTCGACGGCTTTTTTGTGTGCGTCTTCGGCGTATTCTTTGTTGTATTTAGGATTACTAGGATTGGCGAAAGCGTGATCGGCATTGTAGTTTACTACCGTGATCTCTTTTCCGTTGTCTTTCATTGTTTTATCGAAGGCAGAAACCGTTTCAGGGGTAATCCATTTGTCTTGTGTGGCAAAGATTCCTAAAACCGGACCGGCAATTCCTTTGATTTTGTTGACATCCGTTTCAGGCATTCCGTAGTACATTACGCAACCCATATCTTTTTTACCTGCCATTAAAGCTGCTTGAAGGCTCCATCCTCCTCCGAAACACCAGCCGATAGTTTGGATTTTTCCATTTGGACCGGCATAGTCGATTGCTGCTTGGATGATAGCGCGAGCGCGATCGTTATTAGTTGCTTGCATCAGCTTACCTGCTTCATCAGGATTAGCTGTCACTTTCCCGTCGTATAAATCGAGGGCTAAAACCGTAAATCCTGTTTCATTATGAAGACGTTCTGCTTCACGTTGGATATATTCATTTAATCCCCACCACTCGTGGAACATTAAAATCACATTACCTTGTCCGGGTCCCGATTTCACCTCGAAAACTTTCGCCTCTTTGCCGTCGGCTGCCTTGATATTCACCATTTTACCTACTGTCGGCGTAAAATCGAGCGGCAAAGGAGCTAAATGCGCGTTAACAAAGGCTTTATCGTCGCCAAGGGAAGCGAAAGCAGTTACGTCTTGATTGCCGGGTTTAGAGCAACAAGAATGTTGAGCTTGAGTTAAAAAGGCCGAGCCTAATAACATCAATAGAGTAAATATTTTTTTCATGGTTTTCTTTATGGTTGGAGAAGTGAAGAACAACAAAAATTCGGAATTGTTTGAACACTTTCATGAAGTTCTTAGAAATTTCATATTTCGAGAGAAAATCTACATTAGGGCATTCTCTTCAAATCAGGTGAAATACAATATGTTAAAATTTCCACTTCCAATTTTCTTCATTTCTCTATGTACTAAAATCTGCAACCGAATTGATCTGAAATCACAATTTCAGCAAATTGATTCGAAGCGCTCAATTATTACCTTTTAATTCTTTATTTTCGGAGTCCCATATCCAAAACAATTATGAACTACTGGCTCGTTAAGTCAGAACCTTTTAAATATTCGTGGGACCAATTTGAGAAAGACGGCAAGACTTTCTGGGATGGGGTCCGTAATTACCTAGCGCGTAACAATATGCGTGCAATGAAAAAAGGCGATTTAGTACTCTTTTATCATAGCAACGAAGGATTAGAAGTTGTTGGCTTAGCCAAAGTAGCGAAAGAGCATTATCAAGATCCTACAACTGAAGATACAAATTGGTCGGTTGTTGACTTAAAGCCTGTAAAAAAGCTAAAGCAACCAGTAAGTTTAGCAGCGATAAAAAGTGAAAAGAGATTATCGGAAATTCAACTACTACGATTAAATCGTTTATCGGTAGTATCATTAACTCCTTTTGAGTTCGACGTGTTGATGGAAATGGGAAAAACAAAAATTTGATTCGCTTCAGCGCCTAAACAAATATGAAAAAACATTTACTGCTTTTAATAATATCAACGTTTGCATACTTCTTTGCTACAGCTCAAACGGGCAGTGTAAAAGGATTTATATACGACAAAGACAACGGTGAGCCGGTAATTTTCTCTCCTGTTTTCTTAAAAGGAACGGGATATGGAACGACGACCGACATCAACGGATTTTATTCGATCACCAAAGTTCCCGTAGGGAATTACAAGTTAGCAGCATCGGCAATCGGCTTTGATACTTTGTATGCTGACATCACAATTACGGATGATGGAGTTGTATCGAAACAATTTCAGTTAAGCAAAAGAGTAATCAACTTAAAATCGGTTGAAGTATCTGCTGAACGCGAAGCACAAAAAACGGAAGTAAGAATATCGGTACAAAAAATCACTCCAAAGGACATTAAGATTGTCCCTTCAGTTGGAGGAGAGCCCGATTTAGCACAATATTTACAAGTCCTTCCGGGAGTAGTATTCAGTGGTGATCAAGGGGGACAACTTTATATCAGAGGAGGTACACCGATTATGAATAAAGTACTTCTCGATGGAATGGTAATTTACAATCCTTTTCACTCCATAGGATTATTCTCTGTATTCGATACTGATATCTTAAGAAATGCTGATGTATACACAGGAGGATTCAACGCAGAGTATGGAGATCGCATTTCATCGGTAATGGATATTACCACCAAAGACGGAAACAAGAAAAGAGTATCAGGAAAAATATCGGGAAGCACCTTCGGATCAAAAGCATTGGTTGAAGGACCAATAAAAAAACAAAATGAT
Source organism: Bacteroidota bacterium (assembly GCA_029547265.1). GTDB lineage: Bacteria > Bacteroidota > Bacteroidia > AKYH767-A > OLB10 > CAINEC01. The sequence continues at coordinate 7,611 of JAKPPP010000177.1, read as the reverse complement.
AATGGTGGTGGAAGTACCTCTTTCTTATTATCGTTTAAGAATTCCTATCTCGATCAATCATCGAAAACATTTTATGATTATGTAAATACGAATGACGGAGGACTACCCTACTCTTTCCAAGACATCTACGGTAAAGTATCGATGAACGGAGAAAACGGAAGTAAACTCAATGTATTCGGATACAATTTTACAGATGATGCAAAATTCAGAGACATCGCAACGATTGGTTGGAAAAGCAGCGGATTCGGATCGAACTTCATTCTAGTACCGAAAGGATCAAACACTTTGATGGAAGGAGTATTTGCATTCTCTCAATATAAAATCAAGCAACAAGAAGCCAGCGACAAACCAAGAAGCAGCGGAGTGAACGGATTCAACATGGGATTGAATTTCGTGAGCTATAATAACAAGGACGAATTGAAGTATGGATTCGAAGTATTAGGATTCAGAACAGAATATTTAGCTTATACGATTACCGGATTAAAGAACGAGCAAATAGAAAACACTACTGAGTTCGGGTCTTTTATTAAATACCGAATCACCAGAAAGAAATTTGTATTTGAGCCGAGTATGCGTATTCAGTATTATGCATCGCTATCGGAATTTTCTCCTGAGCCACGTTTCGGATTTAAATGGAATGCGAGTGATAAATTCAGAGTAAAATTAGCAGGTGGTATGTACTCGCAAAACTTATTAAGTACATCATCGGATCGTGATGTGGTGAATTTATTCTACGGATTTTTATCGGGACCGGAAACGTTACCAAGTGAATTCAACGGTAAAGAAGTAAAATCACACTTACAAAAAGCAAGAGATCTCGTATTGGGAACAGAATTCGATTTAACGAAACATCTCGACTTAAATGTAGAAACGTATATTAAAGACTTTAATCAACTTACGAATATTAATCGCGATAAAGTTTATCCCGATAACGGCACCTACTCCAACGAACCCGACTACAAAACAAAAGACTATATTGTAGAATCAGGAAAAGCATACGGAGCCGATGTAGTATTGAAATACGAATACAAAAAACTTTACCTCTGGGCAGTATACTCATTAGGATTTGTAACGCGTAATGACGGCATTCGCACTTATAGTCCCCATTTTGACCGACGACATAACGTAAATCTTGTAGGATCTTATACCTTTGGAAAACGATTAGATTGGGAATTCAATGTACGATGGAACTATGGTTCAGGATTTCCATTTACTAAGACAGCAGGATTCTATGAATATCTAAACTTCTCAGGAGGACTCTATACCGATCCGAATACGGCAAATGGGTATTTAGGAACGAGCTACGGAGAACTTAACGACGGAAGACTACCGGATTACCACCGCATGGATGTGAGTGTAAAGAAAACATTCTATGTAGGTAAAAACTCAAATATTGAAGTGATTGGAAGTGTAATAAATGTTTACAATCGCGAAAACATATTTTATTTCGACAGGGTTAGATTTAAACGAGTAAATCAGTTACCAACCATTCCTTCATTAGGAGTGAACATGAGCTTCTGATACGTTTGATCTTTATTCCTGATTTTAAAAACTAATGGAAGAAGAATACAACATAAAGAAAAAAGATAATGTGCAATTCTATTGGCTCACAATAGGCATTGCCATTCCTTTGTTCTGGATTATATTTCGCGTTGTAGGCTTCAACGGATTAAACGGACAAGAAGCGCATGAATTTCATCGTTACACGATGGCTGTTGCTTCTTATCTTACCGGAGGTCCGGATCCCGGCACTTTCAGCTTCCCAATCATTTATTCATTGGTAGGTGCATTCTTTACATTTGTCATTCCCGACTTTATAGTACTACAAACGGTAAGCCTCTTAGCTGCTGCGCTTACCTATGTTAATTTCTGCAAAATATTAAACCTAGTTTATCCTGCAGGAACGCAGCGACAACGATTTGCATTTCTATTCTTCTTCTGTTGTCCGTATTTTTTAAAATCGGCAAGCATAGCTATGCCTGATATGCTGATGCTGGGACTAATGACCTCTTCATGGCTAAAATTATTACAATGGCAACAAAAGAGAGAAAGCCATTTGCTATTACTATCGCTTTGCTTTGGGGTTTTAGCAATACAAACAGGAATCAACAGTATCATGCTATTAATTCCTTTATTTCCTGAAATTACTTCGGCTATACGTAAACGTTACACGATGGGATTAATCCTAATGGCAGGATTAGTAATTACCATAACACCCGGGATATTTTTTCATGCAATCGACATAAAAGATATAGTTCATTATACATGGATCAGCAATTGGTCGCCAATGAACTATTTCAAAAATGGATTTTCGACTGGCGAAGGACAATTTAGCTATAGTTTACCCAACATCGTATTTATCTTTGCCGTTGTTTTACATCCTATTTACATCTTCACAGGAATACTTTTGCTGTATTATAACATAAATAAGCAAGGCGGACTTCCTAAGATTTGGAATTATGCCGGTATAGCCTATTTACTATTGATAGCTGGATTACCGGTTCAGAATTTGAGATTATTATTTCCTGTTTTCCCATTACTGATGATACAAATGTATCCGGGATACGAAGAAATGATGCGAAGAATAAAAAGGAAAAAGCAAAAGCTAGCACTCTTTTTCATCGCCACCGCCATACAACTCTTTATAGCTATCAAAGCTTTAATTCCTATTTACTACACTCAACAGGAAGAATTAGCGATTGCAAAAGAACTTAAAACACGTCCTGAGGCAACACTTTACACATTCAACATCAGTTCAGCCTTAAAGAACTACGATATACCTCAAGAAATCATCAATATTTGGAATCTGAAAAACCCTTTAATCAGCGGAGGAAGTTTGTTTTTATACAATCCGATTCGTTTTCAAGAACAATTCAGGAATACCGATCCGGATAAAATTTATCGCAATCTGAAGCAAGAAACGCGATTGATGTACATCAAAACCCTACCAAACGGATGGGAATTGTACCGTATCAGATAAAAGTCGCTTAAATATCGTTTTAGGATAAACAATTTTCGATTTCTGACGTAAAAACGGAATTAGGAATACGAAAAGCGATGAGCATCATACTTTCCAATCAAAAAACGGATGACCGATCTATCAAAAAGATCGGAAGGAAAGTTATATCCTTATCAAATGCCGCTATTCCAACCATCAGCATTTTAACAATTGCGGCCATAATATTTCATGAATATGGCTCTTATGCTTGGGGATCATTTGTAAGCGAGTTCCTTTGGCTTAGCATTGCAGCGAAAGTAGTAAACTACGGATTAAAAGAATTTATATTAAAAACGGCGGGTGATGAACGAGAATCGACAGGAGAGCGCATTAATGAATCGATCAATGCAGGCATGCTATTTATTCCTGTTTTCTTCTTTGTCTTCTTACTACTCCCCTTCGGGCTCACTCATGTAGTTTGGTTAACCCTATGGTTGGCGGCTAAGTATATTTATCAATCGTATGAAGCATTTTACGCGATCTATAATAAGCAAGGGCAACAACTGGCGGGCGAACTATTATCTTCTCTATTCATCATCACAATACTTTTGTTAAATAAATCGGATTTCAGTGTTGTTTATTTGCTTCAACTCTTTAGTGCAGCAGAAGCAATGAAAGCGGTATTAGCGTATGTTTTATTCAGAAAAACAGTAGCTGTACATTTTAATCCTGTTATAAATTTCACTTATTTAAAAACCAATTTCATTCCATTTGCAATAACGTTTAGTATACTTTTCAAAACCCGAATTGATCAATTAATAGCGACTTTCTGTTTACCAACAGCAATGGTGGCGAATTATCAAGTAATAATGACAATGGTGTTACTTTCTCAAAGTATACTATACAGCTTAAGCTATTCGAATATCAACAAAATGTACACCTTAAGTTACGACTATATCAGGGAAGGTTCTAACAAAACAATTCTGAGAGTAATTATTCCTGTCACACTTTTAGCATTGATTGTACCGGGAATTTCACTTTATATCTATTCCTATTCAGTTAGTTCTACACTTATCATTTCAACCTTCTTAATTCTATTAAGTCACGCTTATAGCCTCAGTTATATTTACGCGCTATACAAAGCAAAAGAAGAAATGTCGGTGATACTAATTAATGTCGCAGCCATACTTATAACCGGAATAACTTTACCATTTATCATGCTTCACTATTCTATGGAAGGCACATTTATTTTTACCGCTGCCATGAGTATAGCACAAGTTATTGCTTTAAAATTGAGAGTAAGAAAACTATTATAAAAAGAAAAGTCCCGTATTGCTACGGGACTTTTTTATAATCTAAATTCGATTAACGAATAGTTACCATTTCACGGTATTTCGGAAGCGGCCATGACTCATCGTCAACGATTAACTCTAATTTATCTACGTGATAACGGATCACATCGAAGTAAGCTTTTACTTTATCGCAATAAGCAATTGCACGAGCTCTAATATCAACGATAGCATTTGCTTTTTTACGAGCCTCCACCATATCATCGCAATTTTTCTTAATGATTGCTAAGTGAGCAGAAATTTCTTTGATCAACTCAACTTGTGCAGCATAAGTTTCTTTAGGCAATTTGATATCCATTAAACCTTCTACATTCTTCACTAACAAATGTTGATACTTGATAGCAGCAGGAATGATGTGATTTGTTGCAACGTTAGTCATAACGCGTGACTCAATCTGAATTTTCTTGATATAAGTCTCAAGCATGATTTCGTGACGAGCTTCTAACTCACGGTGATTGAAGATATTATTCTTACCAAACACATCCATTGTTTTCTTCGACACAAAAGCATCTAAAGAAACAGGAGTTGTAGTGATATTATTCAAGCCACGTTTCTTAGCTTCTTTCTTCCACTCATCACCGTATCCATTTCCTTCGAAACGAATATTTTTCGACTCAACGATATATTTACGAAGCACTTTCAAGATAGCCTCATCAGACTTCATTCCTTTCTTAACAAGTCCTTCCACTTCATCATGGAATTTCTTTAATTGATCAGCAACAATCGTATTAAGAACAGTCATTGCATGTCCGCAGTTCGCAGAAGAACCTACTGCACGGAACTCGAATTTATTTCCTGTAAATGCGAAAGGAGAAGTACGATTACGATCGGTATTATCGAGAAGGATTTCAGGAATTTTACCGATGTTTAATTTAAGAGCTGTTTTCTCTTCAGGAGTCATTTTTTTATCCTTCACCGACTTCTCAATTTCATCAAGAACAGCGCTAAGCTGTCCACCAAGGAAGATCGACATAATTGCCGGAGGAGCTTCGTTAGCACCTAAGCGGTGATCGTTACTAGCAGAAGCGATAGAAGCACGCATTAAGTCGGCATGCTCATGTACTGCTTTAATAGTATTAACGAAGAATGTTAAGAATTGTAAATTGCTCTTAGGAGAATTGCCCGGCGACAATAAATTTTTTCCTGTGCTGGTACTTAAGCTCCAGTTGTTATGTTTACCTGAACCATTGATGCCCGCATAAGGTTTTTCGTGCAACAACACTTTGAAATGATGTTTACGCGCGATTTTCTCCATCAAATCCATTAACAATGAATTATGATCTACCGCCAAGTTAATATCTTCAAATACCGGAGCACATTCAAACTGAGAAGGAGCTACTTCATTGTGACGAGTTTTTAAAGGAATACCCAACTTCAAAGATTCGATTTCGAGTTCAACCATGAACGACTGAACACGAGAAGGAATAGAACCAAAGTAGTGATCCTCCAATTGTTGTCCTTTAGCAGCTGTCGCTCCGAATAATGTACGTCCTGTCATTTCTAAATCGGGACGAGCATTAAACAAATCGATATCTACCAAGAAATACTCTTGCTCAATTCCTAAAGTAGAATAAACCGAAGTAACATTCTTATCGAAATACTGACATACCGGAACAGCTGCTTGATTCAATGCATGTAAAGCTTTTAATAAAGGAGCTTTATAATCGAGAGTCTCACCCGTGTAAGAAACGAAGATGGTAGGAATACACAATGTTTTACCTGAAACACCTTCCATAATAAATGCAGGAGAACTAGGATCCCATGCAGTATAACCACGAGCTTCGAAAGTATTGCGGATACCACCGTTAGGGAAAGAAGAAGCATCAGGCTCTTGCTGCACTAAAGCAGAGCTACTGAATCCTTCAATTGCACGACCGTCGTCGCTTAACTCAAAAAACGCATCATGTTTTTCGGCAGTAGTTCCTGTTAATGGCTGGAACCAGTGCGTATAGTGAGTAGCGCCTAATCCTACAGCCCAATTTTTCATTGCTGCTGCAACTAACTCAGCTACTTTGCGATCGATACGAGTTCCGCCTGAAGCCGACTCCATCAATTGCTTAAACACTTCACGAGAAAGATATTTACTCATCTTCTCTCTGTCAAAAACATTTACACTGTAATAATCCGAAACCTTCGGAGAAGGTGCGGTTACTTGAACAGGAGCTCGGTTAATGCTGCTTTCCAAAGCTCTGAAACGTAAGATTGCCATTTTCTTTTGAATAATTTGTTTTAACTAGTGCGGGTTACGAATCAATGATCGAATAGTTTCGAATTCTTTGATTTCGGCAGCAAATATATTGCAAAATGAGGGTCAATGTCAAAAAAAACAGCATTTTTTTTGCCTACCCCCCTATTTTTTAGGGGGTCTGTCCGATTTTTTATGCTTTTTTGGACAAATTCTGTTAAAAAAAACGTAATTTCTAGGAACCACCGGCAAAATTCAACAAAACATAAATAAAGACATTTTTCCAATATAAACCGACATTTGTCAATAAATTAGAAAAGGAAATTGAAAATAACTGCAGCTTGTATTGTAAAATAGTGACATAATTCGTAGATTTGGGGACAAATGTCGGTTATGAAAAAAGCTAAATACACATCCAGCATACAAGTAGCCTCTCAAGCCGAAGAGTTCGCTCCGGGCTATTTAATCAACTCTTCCAGAGAAGGCATCCTCTTTGCAGATTTCGTAAAGCTCATCGTTAACATTCCAATTCAAATTACCGAGTGGGCAAAAATGCTTAACCTTTCCGAGCGCACCTTCCTTCGTTACAAAAAAGAAAAGAAAGCCTTCGATTCTATTTACACAGATCGCATTCTTCAAGTGGTTACCTTGTATAAGCGAGGTGCCCAAGTATTCGGCGATGCCACTAAGTTCAACCAATGGATGGAGCTCCCTAACCTCGCCTTAGAAAACAAAAACCCTAAATCATACATTGATAGTTCCTTCGGCATCCAGTTAGTTCACGATGAACTCAGTCGCATCGAGCACGGCATTTTTGCATGATAGTTTACCGATTATCTAAAAAGGCCTTTGCTCACGACTTGTCAGGAAAGGGAGCCGCGATGGCAGGTGGGCGATGGAATAGCAAAGGAGTTCCGATTCTCTACACCTCTTCATCACGTGCTCTTTGTACAGCAGAGTTGGCAGTTCATTTGCCGCTAGGCATTATCCCTAGCGACTATGTTATTATTGCCATTCATATTCCTGATACATTAAGAGTCAGTAAACTTTCTGAAGCCAATCTTCCGGCGAAATGGAATCAGTATCCGTATTCTTCTGCTACTCAAAAAGCGGGGAATGATTTTGTGAAACATGGGAAG
>JAKPPP010000172.1 GCA_029547265.1 Bacteroidota bacterium | reverse complement strand
TGTTCGAGATCCAGCATCGAGTAGCGAGATCTTAATCCATCAAATCGAGAATCGAGAATCAAGAATCGGTAATCAAGTACACGATTTTATGTTTATTGATTTTTGTAATTGCTCGAGAACCGTGTAATGATACTATCCGTTCTCAATCCCGCAACAAGAACCAAGATCATATCCCATAAAATCGAGAATCGATAATCAAGAATCGGTAATCAAGTACACGATTTTATGGTTATTGATTTTTGTAATTGCTCGAGAACAGTGTAATTATACTATCCGTTCTCGATCCCGCAACAAGAGCCGAGATCATATCCCATCAAATCGAGAATCGATCATCAATAATCAATAATCAATAATCGATAAACGATGCATGACGCAAGATTCAAGTTATTCGAAATCTATTTTCAAGATCCGCAATCCTATCCCATAAAATCGATAATCCAAAATCCAAAATTCAAAATCCATCATCCATAATCCTATTTATGTCATCGTTCTGTGATTTTAAAGGTCAATTTTTCCCGTTCAGGATTTTATGACAATTTAACGTTGCGATCGCTCGTTTTAGATAGTACCTTTAAGGGAGTAATTGTTCTTTCATTTAAACCACTGCAAACATGAAAATCTTCTATCAGATTGATCACTGGACTGAAAAGCATCATCCGGTGATGCTCGACTTGTTACGAGTAGTATTAGGCATTACTATCTTCTTAAAAGGCTTGTATTTTATTAGCCATACAGAAGAATTACAACACATCCTTGCAAACAGTGCCTTTCCTTGGCTTTCGTTCGCTGTAGCGCATTATGTAGCGATGGTACACTTAGCAGGAGGAATTTTAATTGCCATCGGTTTATTCACTCGGAAAGCAGTAGCAATGCAAATTCCAATACTTTTAGGAGCAGTGTTTTTAGTTAACGTCCCCAAAGGCTTTTTCGCCGAAGGCAACGACTTAGCTTTCTCAATTGTAGTGCTAAGCTTACTCTGTTTCTATTTTGTATATGGTCCGGGCTACCGCTCAGCTGATCATAGTTTGAATGAGCAACCGGATAATTATTGAAAAGAGTATTGTGAACTAAATTGATTTTGAGACAAGGATTGATGCAAGATGATCGATGCTCGATAATCGATATCTTATTCTAAAAGTTTTCTATCCAATATCAAGAATATAGATCTTATTTCATAAAATCGAGAATCGGTAATCTAGAATCGATAAATGATTCAAGATGAAAGATTTTCGATTTTATATTCATTGATTTTTGTAATTGCTCGAGAACCGTATAATGATACAATCCGTTATCGATCCCGCAACAAGAACTGAGATTATGTCCCATAAAATCGAGTATCGATAATCAAGAATCGGTAATCAATTCCCATAATCTTATCCCATAAAATCGAGTATCGATAATCGAGAATCAAGAATCGGTAATCAATTCCCACGATCATGTTCAATAAAATCGAGAATCGGTAATCTAGAATCGATAAATGATTCAAGATTCAAGATTTTCGATTTTATGTTTAATGATTTTTGTAATTGCTCGAGAACCGTGTTATGATATTATCCATTCTCGATCCCGCAACAAGAACCGAGATCAAATCTCATAAAATCGAGAATCGAATATCGATTATCTAACATCTGACATCTAATATCGATTATCTAACATCTAACATCTAACATCTAATATCTAACATCTAATATCTAACATCTAACATCATTTTTCCCTTCCCTATTGACAATCCCATATCTGATTACGACCTTTATCATTCATTTCTTTGATCTATATCAACCTCCTTTTCTTGGGGCATAGATCAATAGCTGTCTATCTTTAATGTACCTAAATAGACAGGCCGTTCTTTATACAGGTTCACCTGTCATCGTTGTTGTACTTTAAAACCGTAATCATATGAAAACTTACGATGAAAAACACATTAAAAACGTGGCGCTAATCGGCTCCGCGAAAAGTGGCAAGACTACTCTTGCCGAATCAATGCTTTTTGAAGCCGGCATTATTGCTCGCCGGGGAACTGTAGAAGAGAAAAATACCATCTCCGATTACCATGAAATAGAACATGAACGAGGAAACTCGGTGTACGCAACCCCTTTTCATACCGAGTGGAAAGATTACAAGATTAACGTGGTGGATACTCCCGGTCTCGATGATTTTATCGGCGAGGTGATCTCATCGATTCGTGTTTGTGATACTGCCGTGATGCTTTTAAATGCTCAGCATGGAGTGGAAGTGGGTACCGAGGTTATTTTCGATTATGTAGATCGCTATCAACGCCCTACTATTATTGCCATCAACCAACTGGATCACGAGAAAGCTAATTTTCAAAATACGCTCGACGAAGCCAAAGCTTTCTTCGGAAATGCCGTTACTTTAACTCAATATCCCGTTCAAACCGGGGCAGGATTCGATGCCATTATCGACCTTATTAAAATGGTGATGTATAAATTCCCCGCAGGCGGTGGAAAACCTCAAAAACTACCTATCCCTGCCGAGGAACTCGATAATGCTAATCGCCTTCATAACGAATTAGTGGAAAAGGCTGCAGAGAACGACGAGAATTTGATGGCTCTTTATTTCGAAAAGGGTAATCTCGAAGAGGATGAATTGCGCGAGGGGATTAAGATCGGTATGATGAAACATCAGGTGTTCCCTGTGTTCTGCTTGTCGGGTAAAAAAGATATGGGCTCCGGACGATTAATGGGCTTTATCGATAATGTTGCTCCTTCTGCAGTGGATATGCCTGCTGAAATTTTAGAGGATGGAACTGAAGTGAAATGTGATCCCGCAGCTCCTGCTCGTTTATTCGTATTTAAAACGCTTGTCGAGCCACATCTTGGTAAACTTACTTTGTTTAAAGTGATGTCGGGTGAGGTAACTCCGGGAATGGAATTCTTCAATGAAAAAACCAATACTACTGAGCGCATCGGACAAATTTTTATCCTCGATGGAAAAAATCGTAATCAAGTGGAAACTTTGAAAGCCGGTGATATCGCTGCAACATTGAAATTAAAAAACACACAAACTTGTCATACGCTTAATGCTAAAGGCGCAACAGGTAATATCGATCCTATTCATTTCCCAGAGCCAAAAGTGCGTACTGCAATCGTAGCTCAAAAGAAATCTGACGATGAAAAATTGGGTGAGGTGATGGCTGAAATCCATGCTGAAGATCCAACCATCGTGATTCAATACGATCGTGAATTGAAACAGATGTTATTGATGGCTCAAGGTGATTTGCATCTACAAGTAACTAAATGGAGATTGAGTCATTTGTATAAAATGGAAGTCGATTTCTTTAAACCACGTATTCCTTATCGTGAAACTATTCAGAAGCCGGCAGAAGCATCTTATCGTCATAAAAAACAATCGGGGGGTGCAGGACAATTCGGAGAGGTTTATATGCTCATAGAACCTTATTATGAAGGTATGCCGCATCCTAAAAACATGACTGTCCGCGATACTGAAGTGCATGAACTTCCTTGGGGTGGTAAATTGGTTTTCAATAATTGTATCACCGGTGGAGTAATTGACACTCGATTTATGCCTTCAATCTTGAAAGGTATTATGGAGAAAATGCATGAAGGTCCTTTGACAGGTTCTTATGTTCGTGATGTTAGAGTTAGTGTTTACGACGGAAAAATGCATGCCGTTGATAGTAATGATATCAGCTTTAAAATTGCAGCCATGATGGCGTTTAAAGAGGCATTTCACATGGCTTCACCTCAGTTGATGGAACCAATCTATGATGTAGAAACTGAAGCTCCTGAAAAAGTAATGGGTGATATTATGAGTGAGTTGCAATCACGCCGTTCTATCATTATGGGAATGGATGCTCGCAACGGAATGCAAGTCATTAAAGCTCGTACTCCATTAGCTGAACTCGATAAATTTAGTTCTACTTTACGAAGTATTTCTCAAGGAAGAGCGAAGTTGAAATCAACTTTTGTTGACTATGCTCCTGTTCCGAATGAAATCCAAGGAAAGTTAACCGAAGAATATCGTAAACACGAAGAAGTAGTTGCATAAAAAATCCATTCGTGCATTTGAGATTTTCAAATGTTTTATGAATGTACATATTTCTATTACCTTGATGAAAGGGAGGTGGTCGCTAAGATCATCTCCCTTTTTAAATTAAAAAAGAGGCACGAAATTGCTTCCATGCCTCTTTCGGAAAAGAATTAGCTGTGTTAGGTTTTAGCTAAATTATTTTACCATCAATTTGCCGGTGAACGATCCTTTTGAATTGATAATTGTTGTTAAATACATTCCCGGTTGAAGGTTTTTAACAGAGATTGTTTGTCCGTCATTCACTTCTTGCGATTGAATCGTTTTGCGTCCTGTAATATCGCTGATGATTAGCATTGAAACATCCGATGTATGAGTTGCGATAGTGATTAAATCGTTTGCAGGATTCGGATAAATAGTGAAGTTAGCATTTCCCGAAAGTTGATTTAATCCTACAGTTACATCAACTATATCAGTAACGGTATTTGTCACGATTGGCTGATTGAAATCGAAGATGATGTTTGCAGTATTATTAATTGCAGTGCCAAGAGTAGTACTTGTCTTCGGACTAACTTTATAAGTAATGTATCCGTGACTCATTGGTTCGTTTACTGAAGCAGCAGCAAGGTTGATGTTTTTAAATTCAAACTTCATTGTGTTGTTCGAAATCGACATCACATTCGGGTGACTAAATCCTGTAATTTTTAAAGTAGATAAGTCGAGGTTACTGTCTAATTCATCAGTTACTGATACATCGTATGCAACATCATTTCCAACATTCTGGAACATGATAGTGTATTCTAATTCTGTTCCGGGAGCAACAGTTCCTGAGCCTGTTCCTACATGTGATTCTAGTTTTTCATTCGGGTCACAACTGTTTCTTACCACACCGCAATAAGTGAAAGTATTGTCAGAAGGATCAGCATCACCAACCATAGGGTCAATAGTAACCGATAAACATAAAGTGTCGCCAAGCGAAGCTGAAGGATCTGTAGCTAAAATAAACGAAGTATTAAAGCTGTTGATATTGATGTTCGTCAATTGCGCTGCCGTAAATACTACTTGATTTCCACTTACTGATGTTGGTGTTACATAAGAACTAACAAATGTTGTTAAAGGATCTAATGTTAATGTGATCGTAGCGGTAGGAGGAAGGCATGATAAAAGTTTATTCGATACTTGTAACCAAAATCCTGTATTTCCGGCATTGCGGAATCCTTGTCCGTAGATATTACCTGTATAGTCGTAAGTATTTGAACATGTAATACCAAAATCATTTCCCGTCGAAGGGAAAGTTCCTACTGTATATTGTGCTGAATTCGGACAACTAACATTTACTTGATTGATGAAATATGGTTTTATTTGATATGTCGTTATTGCAGGGACATTCAAAACATAATTACCCGCCGAATCACATCCGGTAAATGCAACTAAGTCGTTTCCTATATAAGCACCAACATAGCTTTGAATGGTAGTATCGCCCGAATTATAAATACAATCGTTGTTGGCGTCAGCATACAATTTACCTGAGATCTCTTCGCATTGTCCGATAAGGACAGAGTTGTCGACCATCGTATCCGTTGCACCATTTGGGCCGGTAGCTATAAATTGCACTGAATATACTCCCGGAAGTGTGTAAGTGTGGAATACCGATGCGAAGAAATAGCTCCATTGGCTATAGATCGGCGACATAAACGTTGTGTCAGTGCCATCACCGAAGTTTAGCGTAAGTTCAACAGAGTCGCCGTTGGCATAACCTGTAGCATAGCCATAAATATCGAGTTCAACCGAATCAGGTACTAGGCAATGTGGAGTGAATGAACTGTCGCCTGCAACTTGTATCTGGATTTGCTGTTGAGCACTCACCTTCATCGTTCCAAGAACGAATAAAAAGGCTATAATTGAAAACAGGGTAGAGATTTTTTTCATCTTTTTGGTTTTGGTTAATCAAAAGTGGTAAAAACATCGGAAACTAATGTGTCGAAATATCTTAAATATTACGCTTACAAATAGGCTAATTGTAGAATTGTTAACCGTAATGGCTATTAATTACTTAAAATATCTTACGCGTCCAGCGATTTTAAAGAACTCATTTTTGAGTAAATTTTGATAGTATTTGACTTTTTTTCGCCCTAATATTGCAGTCTTAAATTCAATTACCATGAAGAATATTATTGTTGTCATGACATCTTTTATGATGTTATTCGCATTATCCGGGAAATCTCAATCGTTTTTGTCGGTCAATCATTACGGCAGCACTGCTAACGACATGGGACGAGGTATCTGTACCGATGCATCCGGAAATGTGTATATGGTGGGCGAGTATAACGATTCAATTACATTCGGTTCAACAGTGCTTCGTAGTTCAATTTATAAAAGTGCATTTTTAGTGAAGTATAATGCTTCGGGAGCAGTTCTTTGGGCAAAGCGATTTACCGGGACAAACT
>JAKPPP010000170.1 GCA_029547265.1 Bacteroidota bacterium | reverse complement strand
AAAATCTCTTGAGGCTATCTTCAAAACAGGATTCTTAAGCAAGCTTGCAATTGGAGCGAACACCTCATTAATAAAGAGTAATGTCGATTTAGGTAGTCAAGCAGTAGGACAAAAAAGTAATCGTCCGATGATGGGACAATCGCCTTATACTGTTAATGCAGGATTATATTACGCTAACGAAGAAAACGGATTACAGTGTAATTTACTTTACAATATTGTAGGTAAAAGAGTATATGCTGTTGGTACAGTTGGAACACCTGATGTTTATGAACTATCAAGAAACTCTATCGACTTCTCTATCTCTAAAAAAGTTGGAAAGTATGTTGAGATAAAAGCAGGAGCTCAAGACATTTTAAATGAAGCATTCCGGTTAAAACAAGACTCAAATGAAGACGGAACAATAAACAGTTCTGACGAAACAATTATGAGTTACAAACGAGGAAGTTTATTCTCGCTAGGTTTCTCAGTCAAATATTAATGAGTCAATAAATTAAAGTAAAGGCGGATGATCATCATTCGCCTTTTTTCATTCTTAACAATTCGTTTAAGAATCATTAACAATCCTATGATGTTGTAGCATTAATCTTGCATTATCAGAAACAACAAAAAACTAATTCATGAAATCATTTAATTTCAGAAAAACGATAACTGCATTATCTATCGCAGTTATTGCTACTTCAACTGTATTCACAGGATGTAAAAAAGACAGTGAAGAAACTACTACTCCTACTCCAACCGGACAAGAGATCACAGTTCAAGACAGTATTACTGCAAACACAACTTGGACAGCAAACAACAAATACATTTTAAATGGATTTGTTTACGTTACTAACGGCGCTACTCTAACAATTGAAGCAGGAACAATTATTAAAGGCGATAAAACTTCAAAAGGAACTTTAATTATTAAACGCGGCGCTAAAATCATGGCAACAGGAACTGCGTCGAACCCAATTGTATTTACTTCAGCGCAAGCTAAAGGTTCACGTGCTCCGGGAGATTGGGGTGGTGTTATCGTTTGCGGAAAAGCACCGGTTAACTTAGCAGGTGGAGAAGGACTAATTGAAGGTGGTCCGGATGCATATTATGGCGGAACAGACGCTGCAGACAACTCAGGAAAAATTCAATATGTACGTATCGAATTCGCTGGAGTGGCTCTTCAACCAAATCAAGAAATCAACGGATTAACACTTGGTGGTGTCGGTAACGGAACAACTATTGATCACGTTCAAGTTTCTTACGGTGGAGATGATGCATTCGAAATGTTCGGCGGAACAGTTAACATGAATCACTTAGTTACTTTCAAAACAACTGATGACGATTTAGATACTGATAACGGATTTAGCGGTAAAGTTCAGTTTGCTGCAATCTTACGTGATCCAAACATCGCTGACGTATCAGGGTCTAATGCTTTCGAATCAGATAACGACGCATCAGGAACAACTGCAACTCCTTATACAAACACGGTATTTTGTAACATCAGCGTATTCGGACCAAAGTCAGATACTGCTAATGCTGTAAACGGAAACTTCAAACGTGGTGCTCACATCCGTAGAAGTTCTAAAGCATGTATCTACAATTCATTAATCAGCGGATTCCCTGTTGGATTATTAGTTGACGGTGCTAACTCAGAAACTAATGCAACTAACGATGCATTACAAATTAGAAACACAATTATCTCAGGTTGCAACACTCCTTTAGCTGTTGCCTCAGGAAGTACTTTC
>JAKPPP010000169.1 GCA_029547265.1 Bacteroidota bacterium | reverse complement strand
ATTATCTGGAATTGAAACCGAGGTGCTATTCGTAAAGGTCTTTGTGAAATTGGAACTATTTGTTGTAGTTAAGTTAACTGTGCTGTTAGGGCAAACAGCCGACAAATTTGAAGAAGCAGCAATTGTTAAGTTATTTCCTATGTTCACCACTGTAGCAGAAGAAGATGTTGAACATCCTGTAGCATTTGTGATTGTAACTATATAAGATCCGCCAAAAGAAGCAGCGTAAGTAGATGATGATGCACCTGAAATTGCGTTCCCATCTTTCTTCCATGAATAAGTAGCCCCTAACTGATTTGTGGAGGCATTTAGAGTGGTTGAAGTTGTCGGTGGACAAACATTCACACTGCTTCCTTGAGTTATTGATGCAGTTGGGTAAGCATCAACAGTCATTGATACGACATTAGATGTAGCAGTACTTGTGCTTGCACAAACATGATTGGAGGTAAGTACGCAAGTGACAATGTCGCTATTAGCTAATGTCGTAGAAGTAAAAGTAGATGCTGTTCCTGAATTGGTTCCATTAACTTTCCATTGATATGCAGGAGAAGCACCTCCATTAGAAATTGTTGGAGTGAAGGTTACAGAAGTTCCTTCGCAAATAGAAGTTGCGGATGACGCTATTGTTATATTAGGTGTAACCGATGATGATACATTTCCATTTCCGGAAGGATTGTTTGAAGTGGGAGTTAAGTTGTTTGCACCTCCATTTCCTCCAATGTTTAATCCGCTAGAAGCTACTGAAGCATCTATTACATCATTGTTACAAGAGATGGTAGATTTTAAATCTACAACAAGAAATAGTGAAATTGTTGTAGCAGAACCTCCAGATGCTGTTGGGGTAGTTGAAAATCCGCTGAATGCGGCTGTGCTTCCCGGATTACTAATAGTTTTAATTAAAGTGGCACTAGAAAATGAAGTGCTTGTTCCATAATAAAGCTTCGCTGAGGAATAGTTGCTACTGTTAGTCAGCGAAAATGTGATAGACGATAAATTCCACGACTGACCCGCGTTGTTCCCTGTACCAACCAAGTCGACACGAATTATTTGGTTGGCTGTTGACCCTGGAGTGGCAGTAGTTCCCGTATTAAGTTGGGTGCAACTAGAGCTACTATAACGTGCGGCGAATACGTTGATACCTGTCAAAAGGAATAAAAAAATCAGAATAGTTTTTTTCGAGAACATGGGCTGTAAATAATTAGTCTCGAAATTTACGACCCAAAATGCACGTGATTTTTATCACATTGGTAAACGGCAACTTTATTAGGGTGAAATACTGATTAAAATTGGCAAAAAAATAATTTTAATGCACTTGTACTATGCTAATATTAATAAAAAAGCCAATTCTATTGAACTGGCTTCTAGTGGTTTACACCTATTTTGTTCCGGCCGTTAAACGGGCGTAATTTAATATAGACTCTCGAAGAGCGCCCGCAGGTCGTATGCTGATTTCGTTAATAAATTCAGTGATTTTTTTAAGATCATCGAATATTTCAGCTACTTCTTCATCATTATCTATAGCATTCTGAACTACCACCGTTTGTATAATGGTGGTTTCATTATGCAGGTATAAAACTAAATCGTTAAGAGTACAACTTTCGTTCATAGGCTTTTTTAAGAGGTTATTTGCTATGAAACGCTGTACCTAAATAATTATTGTTAAGATACGTTTAAATAAAGATCTTTTTCTTTGATCAGTTTTCTAAGGTTAATCAAAGCATAGCGCATTCTTCCTAGTGAAGTATTTATACTTACGTTGGTTACTTCAGCGATTTCTTTAAAGCTCATATTTCCGAAGTGTCTCATAATCACTACTTCACGTTGGTCGTACGGAAGTTCTTCAATTAATACTCGGATCTGTTTATGGATCTGATCTATTATGATTTTGTCTTCAATATTATCATCCATTAATGGAAGTGTGTCAAATATGCTGTACTCTTCCGTGTCATGAACTAGCGGCATTTTCTTGAGACTTCTGAAATGGTCGATTACTAAGTTGTGGGCAATACGCAAAACCCAAGACAAGAACTTTCCTTCTTCGTTGTAGTTTCCTGATCTTAAGGTGTTTATGACTTTAATAAACGTGTCTTGGAAGATGTCATCTGACAATTCCCTATCCTTTACCAATAAATAAATACTGGTATAGATCTTTCTTTCGTGACGAATAATTAAGCTTTGGAGTGCGCTTTCCTCTCCTTTAATAAAGCGCGCGACTAATTCATTGTCAGTGACTTGCTGTTTACACATAGTGCCTCCTTGTTTAAGGTTGGTTTGAGATGGGTACTCGTAAATTTTTCTATGTGTAGATTTTCAGCTTATAGGCACGAATTTTTTAAAGAATGAATTTGTTTTTAAACAAGGCAGTTTTTATGTAAACGATTATACGTACCTGTTTATTGTATGTTTTGAATAATTATCAAATATACGAAGAATAGGCGCATAAAGCAATATGTGTTCGACTTTAACACAAAAATAACGTAAGAAATTTTTGTGAACCAGTCATTATAATGAAATTTTTAAACGTATAAAATGACGTAAATTCAGAGTAGAACTAATGAATTTTACTTCGATTTATGATTTATATCTGTATTTGTATTTATGACTAAGATCTGACATTTCAATTCTAATTGATGGCTTACTTTCGCTGCACTTATATAATACTTATGAAAAGATATCAGTTCTTAGTACTAGCACTTTTAGCTGCAAGTACAATGTATGCTCAGGAAGTTAAACCTGAGTTTAATCCGAAAACACTTTTGTACAAAGGAGAGGAGAAACATTTGTCGAATGTTCGTCAATTGACTTTCGGTGGTGACAATGCGGAAGCTTACTTTAGCTTTAACGGGAAGATGATTACTTACCAAATGCGTGACAAAGCAAACGGAAAGGAGTGCGATCAGATTTTTAGTTTCGACTTGTCGAATAAAGACACTAAAACAAATCCTCCTCAACTAATCAGCACTAACATGGGAAGAACAACTTGTTCTTATTTCATGCCAGGCGATTCATTAATACTGTATGCTTCGACTCACGTAGGTAATAAGGAATGTCCTTCTGATCCTCCTCGCCGTGAAGACCATAAATATGTTTGGGCTATTTATCCCGATTTCGACATTTTCGTTGCCGACTTAAAAGGGAATATTAAAAAACAGTTGACTAACACTCCGGGATATGATGCAGAAGCTACCGTGTCTCCTGATGGAAAGAAAATTGTATTCACTAGTCTGCGTTCAGGTGATCTTGAATTATATACTATGGATATCGATGGAAGTAATGTTAAGCAAGTAACAAATCAATTAGGTTACGATGGCGGAGCATTCTTTTCTCCTGATAGTAAAAGCTTAATCTTCCGTTCTTCTCGTCCTAAAACACCTGAAGAAGTAGCAGAGTATAATTCACTGTTAAAAGAAGGATTGGTTATGCCAACTAATATGTCTCTTTATACTTGTAAAGTTGATGGCTCAGAACTTACTAAAATTACCGACCTTCCAAATGCAAGCTGGGCACCTTTCTTCCATCCAAGTGGAAAGAAGATAATCTTCGCGACGAATTTTGCCGCAACACATGGTTTACCTTTCAACTTATATATGATCGGACTTGACGGAAAAAATATGGAAAGAATTACGTTTGATTCAATGTTCGACGCTTTCCCTATGTTCTCTCCTGATGGAAAACATTTGATTTTCTCTTCTAATAGGAATAACAATGGTACGCATGATACCAATTTGTTTATTGCCGATTGGAAAGACTAATTCTTTATTTTCACAGTCTTTAAATTTAAGAGGTTCAGCGGATTCATTGTGAGTCCGCTGACTTTGTTTTGTACCAGTCTCAAAACTCTGTCATAGTAAAGTATTACAACCGGAGCATCTTGCATTGCAGTTTTGTCCATCGCACGATACAATTCCTGACGCATACTATTATTTTGAGTTAACAATGATTGCTCGTAAAGTTCGTCGAAGTGCTTATTAGAGTAGTGTGTGTAGTTTGGCCCGGCAGGAGCTTTGTTTTTAGAGTAAAAAAGCGATAAATAATTTTCTCCATCGGCATAGTCTGCAATCCATGATGCTCGAAACCAAGCGAGTTGTTGTTTGGCAACCATCTGACGATGTTGAGCCGATTGATTAATTTCAACATTTACTTTAATGCCGATTTCTGAAAGTTGTCCTTGGATGTACTCACATAAATCTTGATATGAACTGGTGGTGCTCATAGTAATTGTCGGTAATCCCTTACCGTTAGGATATCCTGCCTCTGCTAATAATTTTTTAGCTAATTCAGGATTATAATTGTATCCGTAAGTTTCTGCATTAGTAAAGCCCGGTGTTCCTGGAGGAATAATTCCGCCGGTTCCGGGAGTTGCCATGCTGTTTCTAAGATATGCAATCATCTTTTTCCTGTCGAAACCGTAGCTAATGGCTTGTCGGATTTTAAGATTGTTCAAAGGCTTTCCTCTTACCGACTCTAAATTTGGATCCATAATAAATCCCAAATACTCGGTGTTTAAATATGGTGCTGTTTCCATTCTAAATCGTCCTGTATATTTAGCTCTCATTTTTCCTCCGGGAGTTAGTAGATCATCTTTGAATCCTGCATCCAATCCTGAAATTAAATCGAGTTTCCCTTTTAAAAATTCCAAGAATGCACTTTGCTTGTCATTGATAAATGAAATCATCACCGCATCTAGGTAGGGAAGTCTTTTTCCTGTTGAATCAAATTCGAAATAGTTTTCGTTTTTGTGTAATACCAATGCAGTCCGTTCTATCCATCGATCAAATTTAAATGGTCCGGTGCCAATAGGATGTTTTCTAAAATCTTTGCCATAAAACTCTACGACCTCATGCGGAACTACAGAGCAATATGCAGCACTTAATAAACCCAGAAAAGGAGGGAATGGTGTTGTGAGGCTAATTTCAAGTGTGCTATCGTTTAGCGCTTTTACTCCGCTTAAATTATTTTCGGAATCTTTCTTAACGAAATTAAATATCCATGCACCAGGAGATGCCGTTTTTTCATTTGTTACTCGATTAAAACTGTATACGAAATCGGATGCTATTATTTTTCTGTTAGGATGCAGTAAGGTGTCTTTTTGAAAATAGACATCATCACGTAAATGAAATAGATAGGTCTTCCCATCATCTGATATTTCCCACGACTTTGCTATGGCCGGCTTGGGGTTTAGTTGGTCGTCGAGTTGAACTAACCCGTTGAAAAGGTGGTTACATGCCCAAATATTAGACTGATTATTCGAGAAAGCAGGATCGAGCGATGTTATTCCAAAGGCTTCGTTATATCGAAATACGGTTTTGTCGCTATTGTTTTTGTTAACGTTTCCGCATCCTGCCAACAGGATTGCAAATGCATAAATAATATGGCGCATGATGCCACAAAGCTATAAAAGTGAATTGATTATCGGCTTCAATCACTTAAATTATTCAGTTTCAATTATCTGTGGCCTGTGCATCAACCAACTTCTTTTTGTACTTTTGCACTCCCATGCAAACAGTTGCGTTTCATACACTTGGTTGTAAGTTGAATTTCTCTGAAACTTCAACGCTAGCCCGTCAATTTAAAGATGCAGGTTGGTGTAAGGCTGATTTTCCCGGACCTGCCGATGTATATGTAATTAATACCTGCTCAGTCACCGAAAATGCCGACCGTGAATGCCGTCAGATCGTAAATAGAGCTATGGCGTCGAACCCTGATGGTAAAGTGATTGTGGTAGGATGTTATGCGCAATTAAAGCCTCAAGAGATTGCCGATATGCAAGGAGTTGATCTTGTATTAGGCGCAAATGAAAAATTTAATGTCCTTCAATACCTCGATAATCTTCAAAAGCAGGAACACGGCAGCGTGATTTCATGTGAAATTGAGGATGTGAAGAATTATATCAGTTCGTATTCATCCGACGACCGAACGCGAGTGTTTTTGAAAGTCCAAGATGGATGTGACTACAGTTGTACTTTTTGCACAATTCCCCAAGCAAGAGGAATGTCGAGAAGCGACACTGTAAAAAATGTAATTACTCAGGTAGAAAAGATAGTTGCTTCAGGTGCTCAAGAGATTGTCCTTACGGGAGTGAACTTGGGCGATTTCGGACTTTCGGGTGAGAATGGATCTCGTACTGAAAAATTTATAGACTTAGCGAAAGCACTAGAAAATATTTCAGGATTAATGCGTGTTCGTATTTCGTCTATCGAACCGAATTTGGTGACAGATGAAGTAATAAAGCATGTTTCGGTGTCTAGTAAGTTTGTACCGCATTTTCATATTCCATTACAAAGTGGATCAGATGAGATGTTGAAGGCAATGCGTCGACGTTATCTTCGTCAGCTTTATGTTGATAGGGTAACTAAAATAAAATCGTTAATGCCTAATTCGGCCATAGGTGTTGATGTGATTGTTGGATTTCCCGGTGAGACAGACGAGTTGTTCAATGAAACAGTTCAATTTCTAAAAGATTTAGATATTTCATACTTGCACGTATTTACCTATTCAGAACGTGCAAACACGCCGGCTGTTGAAATGGAAGGTGTCGTTCCGGTAAATATCAGAAAGCAACGTAATAAAGTGCTTCGTAATTTGTCAATGAAAAAGCAACGTGCATTTTATGAATCTCAAATTGGCAGCCAATGGCCTGTCTTATTTGAAGCAGAGAAGCAAGAAGGATTAATGTACGGATATAGTTCAAACTATATTAGAGTGGCAACTCCTTATAATGAACAGTTAGTTAATAAAATAGTTTCATGTAAAATAACGGGTGTTAGTTCGGAAGGACTGGCAGAAGTTGAATTCTGTGATCATGAAAACTTAAAATTGGTGTCGGCGCATTAACCGAACAAAAAAGCTATGTATCCTACAATATCAGATTTACTTAAAGATTTATTCGGCATAAACATACCATTGCCAATTCAAAGTTTTGGCTTTATGATGGCCATATCGTTTATGTTGGCTGCGTATACTTTGCAATCGGAATTATTGCGAAAGGAGAAACAAGGAATATTAAAATCGTTTTTAGTAAAAGTTACCAAAGGCGCTCCTGCATCGCGTGCAGATATTTTTGGTTCAGCATTAACAGGTTTTTTTATAGGATTTAAGTTTTTATATGCTGCAATGAATTATTCCGAATTTGTTGCAGATACACAAGGTGTATTGTTGTCGGCTAAAGGAAATATTATTGGCGGATTACTTGTTGCAGCGATAATGGGGTATATGCGTTACCGTGAGGGTGAGAAAAATCGCCTTCCCGAGTTAGTTTACGAAGAACAAGAAATGTTTCCTCATCAATTAGTAATGAATATTACTTTCATTGCTGCGATTGCAGGGATAATTGGAGCGAAAATTTTTCATAATCTTGAGAATCTCGATGATTTAAGACGTGATCCGGTAGATGCATTATTGTCGTTTAGTGGACTTACAATGTATGGCGGACTAATATGTGGTGCGGCATCGGTAATATACTTCGGGAGAAAACATAAAATAGGCGCACTCGATTTATCTGATGCAACTGCTCCTGGATTAATGCTTGCATATGGAACAGGAAGGCTAGGATGTCAAATTGCAGGCGATGGTGATTGGGGAATTGTGAATTTAAATCCTAAGCCATCATTTTTAAGTTGGTTGCCTGATTGGGCATGGTCATATTCTTATCCTAATAATGTTATCAATAGTGGTATTCCTATTCCGGGGTGTGAAGGACATCATTGCATGATGCTTACGGATGCTGTTTACCCGACACCGTTATACGAGGCAGTTACTTGCATACTTTTATTTTTTGTTTTATGGTCGGTGCGTAAAAAGTTCACTGTTCCAGGCAAACTGTTTTCACTTTATCTATTATTGAATGGAATCGAGCGAATGATGATAGAACAAATTCGCGTGAATAATAAATTCGACTTATTAGGTTTGTCAGTTACGCAAGCAGAAGTAATTGCGGCGGTATTAATGTTGTTAGGGCTTTCAGGTTTAGTGTTTATTAAAAAAGATTCTGTTTTAAATAAAACGAAATGATCAATAAAGAACTTTGCGATAAAGTAGTCGCTATTGCTAAGAATGGTGGCAGTTTTATTCGTGAACAAAGAAAGTCATTCTCTTTATCGGCAGTAGAATACAAAGGGCTTAATGATCTTGTATCATATGTTGACAAGGAAACAGAAAAAATACTTGTCGACGGATTAAAAAATTTAATTCCCGATGCCGGTTTCATAACTGAAGAGAATACAATTACCCTAAAAGACCGTGAGTATGTATGGATCATAGATCCATTAGACGGAACCACCAATTTTGTTCATGGATTACCATGTTTTTGCGTGAGCATCGGATTGATGCGCAATGGCGAGATGGTGTTAGGAGTTATTTATGAAATCAATCTCGATGAGTGTTTTTATGGATGGAGTGGGGGTGGAGCATGGTGTAATGGCAGTCCGATAAAAGTCTCTTCTTGCAATGAATTATCAAAAGGATTAATTGCTACAGGATTTCCTTATACTAATTATGATCGAATGACTCCTTATATGGCAGTATTTGACTATTGCATGCACAATACGCATGGATTGCGTCGCTTGGGTTCTGCAGCAGTTGACCTTGCATATGTTGCCTGCGGAAGAATGGAAGGATTCTTTGAATACGGTTTAAACGCTTGGGATGTAGCGGCAGGATGCTTTTTAGTAAAAGAAGCAGGAGGTAAGTTGAGCGACTTTAAAGGCGGGAACGAATATGTATTCGGAAAAGAAATATTAGCGTGTAATACGGGAATACATCAAGAGTTTCTCGAAATTATAAAAGATGAATTTAGTAAATAATAAAAAAGCCTCGTAGTCGAGGCTTTTTTATTATTTGGTTTCCTGCTTTTGCTGAAAAGACTTATGTTTTAAAACTTTCGCTTCTATATAGAAGATAATTTCTTCAGCAATATTTTTACATTGATCCCCGACTCTTTCTAACTTACGAATCATGCTTAAAGTATATAAACTCTGGTTAATTCGGTCGTTGTTATTTAAAATATAATCGGCAATAATAGTATGAGCATTTATATTGATCTCGTCGAGAGTCTCATCTTGAGTAAATACGCTTCTTGCAAGTTTAGTATCTTCGAGCTCAAAAGCGTCTTTAACTGTTTTTAGGATTTCCTTACTTACATCGAACATTTCGAGAAGGCGCGATGCTTCAAGTAATTTTTTCTCCGGTTCGAGCTTAAAGTTCATTACAAACTGGCAAACACTTTCAGCAATATCTCCAACACGTTCGAGGTTAGAGTTGATTTTAAGAACTGCCAAGAGAAATCTCAAGTCAACAGCAACCGGGTTAAAAAGAGCGATTATGTTTTCACAATCGCGGTCGATTTGCAATTCGAAACTATTTACACGCTTTTCGTTTACCAATACTTCTCTTGCAAGATCTTTATCTAGATTCACAAGAGCTTCTTTTGATTTATCTAGTTGCGATAAAACCAATTCGAACATGTCAAGTAAATCGATTCTTAACTGTTTTAATTCACTATCTAAATGTGTCATTGCTTTGAATTATTTAGTAATTAAACGTTGCAGCAGATATAGATGTTGCGTATCAACCAAATCGACCTGTTATGTAATTTTGGGTTCTTGTATCGTTAGGGTTGGTGAAAATTTTCTTTGTACTGTCAACTTCAACAAGTTCTCCTAAATAAAAGAAAGCTGTGGTATCGCTGATACGCCCAGCTTGTTGCATATTATGAGTGACTATAATGATGGTAAAATCATTTTTCAATTCATAAATCAATTCTTCGATTTTAGCTGTTGAAATTGGGTCTAATGCAGAAGCAGGTTCATCCATCAATAAAACCGATGGCTCAATTGCCAATGCTCTAGCAATGCATAGACGTTGTTGCTGACCTCCTGATAAGGCCATGGCAGACTTTTTTAATTTGTCTTTTACTTCATCCCAAAGTGCTGCCTGTTTTAACGATCGTTCAACTCTTTCTTCAATGAATGATTTATGCGAAATGCCATTTACTCTTAGTCCGTAGGCAACATTTTCGAAAATAGTTTTCGGGAAAGGGTTAGGCTTTTGAAAAACCATTCCTACGCGCTTCCTGAGATCATCAATTTTCACTTCCTTACTATAAATATCTTTCCCGTCGATCAAACATTTACCTTCAATGCGAACGTCATCGATTAAGTCGTTCATACGATTAAACAAACGAAGGAATGTAGACTTTCCACAACCTGAAGGTCCTATTAATGCTGTTACCGTATTTTTTTCGATCGACATGTTGATACCTTTCAATGCATGAAAGGCGCCGTAATGAAGATGAACATCTTTACTCTCTATCTTAAACATGTTTTGATGCTTAATTTGTTTTGTACTTTTTGCCAAGGTATCTACGAACCGCATTGGCGATGAGGTTCAGGATTAATACTATCAAGATTAGGACTACTGCTGTTCCGTAAGCCATTCCTCTTGATTCATTGATATTTGTTCCGCTTGTTGATATTACGTAGAGGTGATAAGGTAAAGCCATTACCTGATCGTGCATGCTTGAAGGAAGTTTTGGTAAAAAGTAAGCAGCAACAGTAAACAAGATTGGAGCTGTTTCTCCGGAAACTCTTCCGATACTTAAAATAAATCCGGTTATAATATTCGGTAATGCAACAGGTAATGTTACACGACGAATAGTTTGAAGTTTTGTAGCACCTAAAGCAAGACTTGCATGACGGTAGCCTTCATCCACCGACTTCAATGCTTCTTCTGTAGTGCGAATAATAACCGGCAGTGCAAGTAGACCTAATGTTAATGAGCCGGCAATAATTGAATCACCGAAACCGAGTTTGTTAACAAACAGTGACATTCCAAATAAACCGAAAACAATGGAAGGGATACCTGCAAGATTTGCCGTCATTAATTGAACAAATCGACGATACCAACTGTCTTTTGTATATTCATTAATGTAAATTCCGGACATCACTCCAATAGGAAATGCAAACAACATACTGCCTGAAATCAAACAAAGTGTTCCAATGATAGCTGGATAAATTCCTCCTTTAGTCATTCCATCTTCCGGCATTTTGGTGATGAAATCCCAGTTAACTACATGAATTCCCTTATAAAGAATAAATCCTAAGATGGAAAATAATATTCCCATCACACCCAATGATAGCAATCTGAAAATCCAGAACGCTATCGCTTCGGCTAGCCGCTTACGTGAGATGTCAGGTTTTTCCATTAGTTATTTGCCGAATCGACGTTTCTTCGAACTGAATTCAACCCAAAGATTAATTGTTAATGTTATTAAAAATAGAATACATCCCAATGCAAATAATGCTTTGTAATGAATTCCATTAGCCGGAGCTTCTCCTAATTCAGCTGCAATAGTTGCAGGAATAGTTCTTACCGGTTCAAGTAATGTGTGAGGTATAACTGCTGCATTACCGGTAACCATTAGTACAGCCATAGTTTCACCGATAGCTCTACCGATACCAAGAATTGCTGCTGCAGATATCCCTGAATAAGAATAAGGTATTACTATTCTCACAATAGTTTGCCATCTTGTAGCACCTAAAGCTAAGCTTGCCTCCTTCATTGAACGCGGAGTATTTCTAAGTGCATCTTCAGAAACGGTAATGATTGTTGGTAATGCCATTATTCCAAGTATAATACTTCCGGCAAGACCTGTTTCGCCAACTGGTAAATGGAAAGTACTTTGAATTAAAGGAACAATAACAATTAATCCGAAAAATCCATACACTACAGAAGGAATTCCTGCCAAAAGTTCAATTACCGGTTTAAAAACTCTTCGGGTTTTTTCATCAGCAACTTCCGCCATATAAATTGCGGTTGCTAAGCCTACCGGCAATGCAAATATTATAGCAACAAAAGAAACATATAATGTTCCGAGAATCAGAGGTAAAACGCCAAGTTGTACAGCAGGATTTGCAGTAGGAAACCATTCTTTTCCTGTAAGAAAAGAATACGGTGTAATGTTATCTGCTTGAATAACTTTTGATTTATGGTTTTTAATTAAGTACTTACTTGAAAACACTGCAATCATTCCGTTTTCAGATTCCAATAAGGAGTCCATTTTTGCAGGTAAGAATTCGAACTCCGGACCGAGTTCTTCCTCTGAAAAATAATTGCCGATATCATTAAATGTAAATAGTATAATACTGTCGTTAGAACCTCCCAAAGATTTCCAATTAGTAATATTCTGATCGAAAATATCTTTAATGTCAGAAGAAGTAATATGACTGACTGTATTATGATGGTTTAAAACAATGATATTATCTCCTTCTAATGGCGACTCTTTAAAAACAGAAAGTCCTTCACTAAATAAAAAGACAATAATGAGCAGTACCGTTAATGTTGTAACGATACTGCTTAGCATTAAAATGCCTTCTGTAAGTTTATTTATGAGTTTCTTAATCACTGATTAAATATCAATACAATTAACTTTACTTAGAGTTCCTAAAAGTACAATTCAAATTTCAATTAAATTGCAAATCTGACTATTTATTGTCTAAAGTGATGTACCCTATTTGGTCAACTGTTTTTTGGCCAACAGCTGATAGTATATAATCAATAAATGGTTTAACAGTTGCCTCGGCTTTTACAGGATAGTAGAAGAATAATGGTCTAACAACCGGATATGATTTGTTTTTAGCTGTTTCTTTAGAAGGCTTGATAAAGTTTTTTCCTTTGTCTACCGAAACTCCAAGTGTTTTTACAGATTTGTCAATATATGCTAAGCCAACATAACCGATTGCTCCTTTTGTTTGGCTCACAGATTGGATTACAGCTCCTGATGCAGGCATGTTAAGACATGTAGAGGCATAATTTTTTCTGTTTAATAAGTGCTCTTTAAAGAATTCGTAAGTTCCCGAAGATGTCTCTCTAGCGTAAGCAACAATTTTCATGTCATCGCCACCAACTTCTTTCCAGTTTTTAATTTTTCCGGTATAGATTCCTTCGATTTGCTCTCTTGTAAGTTGAGAAACTTTATTTGAAGGGTTAACGATAATACTTAATGCGTCAAAAGCGATTGTGACTTCTTTATATGAGCGACCTGCTTCTTGAAGTTTTAGTTTTTCGTCCATTTTAATTGGGCGACTTGACATTGCAATTGATGTTGTGCCATCGATTAATGCTGCTATTCCGACCCCTGATCCACCGCCAACTACACTAATGTTGGCGCCTTTATTAGTTTTCATGTAAAGCTCTGCCTCTTTCTGACTTAAAGGTAAAACAGTATCGCTACCTTTAATCATAATTCTTTGTGCCGAAGCTGCACTGCTGATTAATATTGTAACAGCTAAAAGTGCATTAATGAACTTAGTTTTCATTTTATTTGAATTTTTTTTATTAGAATTTATATTGAAGACGTAAAGTAAATACGTTGTCTTTTAAATCTTTTGTATAACCACTAAGGTTCGATGATGTTTCGTTTTTAACCATGTCATAATAAGCAACAATTTTCGTGTTATTGTCGATTAAATAAGCAATGCCGGCACCAAAAGTATCATAACGTAAATCAGTTGCGTTTGTAGATTTATTTCCTTCAGCAGATTTCCTTCCTACTTCATCACCTTTTATATCCGTATTAGGGTCGTACCAATCGTATTTTAAGATTAATTGGGATTTTAGTATTGAGATATTTTGTACCAATGTGAAGTACGCACCATTGAATTTCCGAGAGTAAATGGGGTTAGATACAGATGGTTTCGTAGACAAACTTTTTGTTGAGCTATTAGTTCCGGCTTGTTCCCCTTGAATATATTCTGCTTTTAGTGAGAAAATACCAATTGGTGTAATTGTTTGGAATTGAGCATCTGCTCCAATATAATTTCGAGGTGCAAATGCATCCGGTGCTACAGTATCCGCTTTAAATGTTTGTACACCATCTTTGTCGGTATTCATTTTGAATGCTACTACTTTTGAAAGAGAGTCTGCATTATAAACAACTCCACCATTATAATATGAAACTCCGATTCCATATTTAATGGTTTCTGTCAAGTTACTTCGGGTAGCATTTAAGTGCATGATTAGGTCTTTACGTTTATCGAAATCGGAAACCCCAACTCCGGCATCCGGCGAACCATTTCCTGTCATTAAAGCAACATCAAGTTTGAGCCAGTTCCAAATACCAAATTTTGGTCCTTGTATAACAATTTTTGCACCCATATCACGCTCATTTGGGAATAAAATTTGAGACATTCTTCCTCGTTCCGGCGCTTCACGTGTATTTGAGCTGTATTCAATTTCATAACCAAAAGGGCGATCAAATATCCCTGCCTGAAGGCTAAACCAATAAAATTTCTGTTCTGTAAATCTTGCATATGCATCCACTACTCGAACGCCCCTTTCTGTAAAGTCAGATTGAAATACTGCTTTGGAATATCCTTTGTCGTAGACAAATTTTAAGCGACCTCTTCTTACCGAATACCTTTTGTCAACTCCTGTATTGAAGTTTCCTCCGGCGTATGTTCCCACACCTGATGAATCTGCAATTTGCCATTGAGCTTGCACATAACCGCTAATCGTTAACCTTTTCATATTGTCAAGGTCGTTATACATTTTCGCAATTGTTTGCTGTGTTGAATCTTCCGGTTCCAATTCAAATGTTGTTTGAATAGTTGTGTCTTCTGAAGAAACCTCTGTTTTTGTACTATCCTCAACTTGCGCTTGCAAATTGAATGAGAGCATACAAGACAAGCATATTGTTAATATGCATGCCGTTTTCTTTACTGAACTTGACATTTTTTCTGCTTTTTTCCACTGCAAAATGATTAAGAAATTGTTACCGGTATTTTACCGGCATGTTAACTTAATGTTAAGTGCATAAAAAAGGCCTCCCCAAGGGGGAAGCCAATTTTGGAATAAAAGCAGAAATAATTAATAATCAGTGTTTTGTGGATCAAAATTAGCCCATCCGGAGGTCCAGTTTGTTGTGTTAAATGCCCCTCTATATGTTGTATTTGTTAATCCCGATAGGTTTGACGCGCTAAAATCAGCTCCCGTAAGAAGTGGAGAACCCGTTTTTGGAAGAAAATCTGGGTTTGTTAGGTTATAAGGATCGTTCGCTAAATTCGAGTTTGCATACTGGATTGAATTGCCATAAGCTGCATTGTTGAACCAAGTTGCGATATCGAAAGTGCTTCCTGAGGCAACAGCTAATGGAGTGTTGCAACCTGATATAATAGTGTTTCTGATTTGTAATGCATCGTTTGTGGCATTAGTTTCAGAGTTTGTTCCATCAACTAATAATCCTACAGGGAATCCACTGATTAGTGAGTTGTAAATACATGCTTTTGAGCTTCTACGGATATGTGCACCACGTTTGAAGTTCCCATTAACTGTATTAGCTGTATCTGATTTTGGTCCGAATACGCTGATATTACAAAATACCGGATTTGTGTATGGAGTTGCTGTTGTTCCTGAAGCGTCGTTATCTGATTCGAAAGCATTTGATCCTGATACGTCAGCAATGTTTGGGTCACGTAAGATAACAGCAAATTGAACTTTACCGCTAAATCCGTTGTCAGTATCTAAATCATCATCAGTAGTTTTAAATGTAACTAAGTGATTCATGTTTACAGTTCCACCGAACATTTCGAATGCATCATCTCCGCCATAAGAAACTTGAACGTGATCGATTGTTGTTCCGTTACCTACACCACCAAGTGTTAAACCGTTGATTTCTTGATTTGGTTGAAGTGCCACTCCTGCGAATTCAATACGTACATACTGAATTTTTCCAGAGTTGTCGGCAGCATCTGTTCCGCCATAATATGCATCCGGCCCGCCTTCTATTAGTCCTTCTCCACCTGCTAAGTTAACCGGGGCTTTTCCGCAAACGATAACACCACCCCAATCTCCGGGAGCCCGTGAACCTTTAGCTTGTGCTGAAGTAAATACAATTGGGTTTGACGAAGTTCCTGTTGCCATGATTTTTGCGCCACGCTTAATAATTAAGGTCCCTTTTGAAGTTTTATCGCCTTTGATAATTGTTCCTGCCTCAATTGTAAGCGTTGCTCCGTTTGTTACGTAAACAAATCCATTTAAAATGTATTTGTTGTTTGCTGTCCACGTTGTGTTAGCAGTGATACTGTCTTGAACAGTGATCTCTTGTCCTGTTGAAGTAGGAGTAGTAGTGTCTTCACTGTCTTTTTTACATCCGGTGAATACAGCTGAAGTTGCAACAACTACAATAGATAATGCAGTTATTGATTTTCTGAAATTAAATGATTTCATGAATTGTTTTTTTTGTTGTTTCTGATGATGCAAGTTTAATACTACTACATCATAGGATTGTTAATGATACTTAAACGAATTGTTAAGTATTAAAAAAGGCGAATGAAATTCATCCGCCTTTACTTTAATTTATTGCCTCATTAATATTTAACAGAGAATCCAAATGAGAATAAACTTCCGCGTTTATAACTCATGATAGTTTCATCCGCACCGTTTATTGATCCGTCTTCATTTGAGTCTTGTTTTAAACGGAAAGCTTCATTTAAAATATCTTGTGCACCAGCTTTTATTTCAACAAATTTTCCGACTTTTTTAGAGACAGAGAAATCGATTGAGTTTCTAGATAGTTCATAAACGTCAGGTGTACCGACTGTACCAACAGCATATACTCTTTTGCCTACAATATTGTAAAGTAAATTACACTGTAATCCGTTTTCTTCGTTAGCATAATATAATCCTGCATTAACAGTATAAGGAGATTGTCCCATCATCGGACGATTACTTTTTTGTCCTACTGCTTGACTACCTAAATCGACATTACTCTTTATTAATGAGGTGTTCGCTCCAATTGCAAGCTTGCTTAAGAATCCTGTTTTGAAGATAGCCTCAAGAGATTTT
>JAKPPP010000134.1 GCA_029547265.1 Bacteroidota bacterium | reverse complement strand
AAAAATGCGATGCTCTGAACATTCCATGTTTGTCCACCATCAATAGTTTTAATGATTATTCCTCCATCACCCACTGCCCATCCTTCATTCGGATTCACGAAATAAACAGAGTTTAACTTTTGAGTGACATTTGAAATTAATCCGGTCCATGAATTACCTCCATTAATCGTTTTAATGATTGTTCCGCTATCTCCAACAGCCCAACCGACTGAAGCATTCACAAAAAATATTTTACTCAAACTTCGGGTTGTCGTGCTAGAAACAACTTGCCATGTTAATCCTGCATCAACAGTGTGTAATAATGTATCAGACATATTTCCGGTTACCCACGCTTCACTAGGATTAATTGCCAAAACAGAATACAATTCAGAATGCATAATAGCGGATTGATCGATCCAATTTGCTCCACCATTAGCAGTATGCAAAATAGTACCATTGTTACCAACCGACCATCCCGATGAAAGGTCGGCAAAATGAATACTATTGAGCGATTCATTAGTAACCGTTGGCAATGCATTGGTATATGATGCCGCGGCATTATTAGTTGTAAAAAGATTATCTCCAGCAATAATTCCATTCAGTGAATCTGAGCAATAAATTAATTCACCTTTTACTGAATGTACTACCCATGAAACACCACCATCGGTAGTAGAAATTAGTGATTCAAAAATGGGACTGATAGCCCATCCCGTCATTGCATCAGTGAAATGGCAATCGGTTAAGAAAGGAAGCGTTGCACCGATAGCTGCTCTGCTCGATAAATTTATTGTCCAAGTAGCACCCGCATTGGTAGTATGAATTAATCCGCTAACGCCGGCCATCCATACTTCATTCGAATCGATGATATTAATTGATAAAATATTTTCGAAAACACCACTAACTTGGTTTGTCCAAGTCGCACCCCCATCTGTGGTATATTTCACACCTCCAAAAGGAGTAATTCGCCACCCTTTTCGCGGATTAGCAAAGCTAAAAAGAGAATTGATTGTTGGATTTTTTAATGTCCATGAAACTCCTGCATCATCGGT
>JAKPPP010000211.1 GCA_029547265.1 Bacteroidota bacterium | reverse complement strand
GTGACCTTTGTGGTCTTTGTGGTTAAATAATATTCACTTTAACCACGGAGGTCACAAAGTTTTTCACAGAGGACACAAAGGCGCTATGCTAGATACAAAGGGCGCGGAGGCGGCGAAGCCGATAATTGAAGACCACAGAGGGATTGCTTCACAATTTCTTCTTTAATAAAACTACTACATTTATTGGAGTTCGAAATAATCCTGCATCATTTATCTTGCCTCATGCATCATCCCCATTTTGCTCAGCTTTAATTCCGTATTAATATCTCATAACGAACCATAGAGCATTAGCAAATTAGCAAACTAGCAGATTAGCACATTCAATTCCTTCATCTTTCATTTCCTCATAAAATTCCTCTACTTTAGTTCCCCCTATGCTCACCGATATCCACTCTCATCATTTCAATGCGCCACTCGATGGCATTCGTATTAGTAATATTTTAAATGTTGATCGCCTGGAGGAATATCTTGCCGGTGAGGGATTGTTTTCGGTTGGAATTCATCCTTGGCATATTCATCCCGATCATTGGGAGGATGATATTGCTATCATCAAAAAGAATATGGCTAATCCGAAAATTTTGGCTCTTGGTGAAGCCGGCCTCGATCGTTTAATCGACCTTCCTCTAAATATTCAACAGGATGTTTTTATGTCGATGATTGAGTTATCTGAAGAGGCTCAAAAACCGTTGATCATTCATTGTGTTCGGTCGTTCGCCGAGCTCGCTTCGTTGCATAGAGCTGTTAAGCCTAAACAAAAATGGATCATCCACGGATTTAATATCCGATGGGAAATTGCCAAAGGGTTGCTCGATCAGGATTTCTATTTTTCGTTCGGAAGTGCCATCTTGCATCATAAGTCTGCCGCTGCCTTGGCACTGGAGAAAATGCCGTCCGATCGATTTTTTTTAGAAACCGATGAAAGTCATGAGCCTTTAGATAGTATTTTTGCAGCCGCTGCTAAAATCAGAGGTGTTAACGAACATGTATTGTCCGACGACCTTTTTGGCAGATTTAAAGAAATCTTTAATTATGGCTGATCGTTCCTGGCTGTCGAGAACCGAATTATTAATCGGTAAGGAAAAACTCGCAGCTCTTGAAAATAAACATGTGTTGGTTGTCGGACTGGGTGGCGTCGGCTCTTTTGCTGCCGAATTCATCTGTCGAGGCGGTGTTGGAAAAATGACTATCGTTGATGGCGACGTGGTTGACCCAAGTAATCGTAACCGCCAATTGCCTGCTCTAGCTACCAATCATGGTGTTTCGAAAGCGGAAATTATGAAGGAACGATTACTGTCGATTAATCCCGATTTAGACTTAACCGTAGTTAAATCTTTTCTTCAACCAACTATGGTTAATGAATTACTATCCAATCATTTCGATTATGTAATTGAAGCTATTGATTCGATAACTCCCAAAATCATGGTGATGACGCTCGCGTACCGCAAAGGACTCAATTTGGTGAGTTCGATGGGCGCCGGCGGGAAGTTCGATCCTACTTGTTTAAGAGTAACCGACATCTCCGAAACGCATACATGCCGATTAGCGAAATACGTTCGTAAGCGTTTACATGCCCAAGATATCCGCTCGGGAATAAAGGTCGTTTTCTCTGCTGAAACAGTGGTTAAGGAGTCGCTGATGCGTACCGACGGCACCAATTTTAAGAAGTCGGCTTACGGTACTATCTCTTACCTTCCCGCTACTTTCGGAGCTACTTGCGCTTCTGTGGCCCTCAGGGGATTGATGGAACAACCATAAAACGCTCCCGTTTTTATAACTTTGCACAATATCAGGTTCTCGGTAGAGCACCCGCTCATTTATGAAATTCACATTACATCACACCGACGCGAATACTAAAGCCCGCGCAGGAGAAATCGAAACGGCCCACGGAATCATCCAAACGCCCATTTTTATGCCTGTGGGGACAGCCGGAACGGTTAAAAGTGTCCACCAACGCGAACTTAAAAATGATATCAATGCCCAAATCATTTTGGGGAATACCTATCATCTTTATATGCGTCCCGGGACACAAATCCTCGAGAATGCCGGTGGCTTACATAAGTTCATGAATTGGGATCGTCCTATCTTAACCGATAGCGGTGGATTCCAAGTTTTCTCTTTATCAGGTATCAGAAAAATAAAAGAAGAAGGTGTTCAGTTCAGCTCGCATATCGATGGATCAAAACATCTTTTTACTCCTGAGCGCGCTATCGACATCCAAAGAAGTATCGGAGGCGATATTATTATGGCTTTCGATGAATGTACTCCTTATCCTTGCGAACATCACCTAGCTAAAAAATCGATGGAACTCACCCATCGCTGGCTGGAAAGATGCTGCAAACATTTCGATAGCCAACCTCCTCTTTACGGTTATTCACAGTCGTTATTCCCGATAGTTCAAGGAAGTACTTACAAAGACTTACGTCAGCAGAGTGCCGAATTCGTTGCATCGTTGGGAAGAGAAGGAAATGCTATCGGAGGACTTTCTGTAGGCGAACCTGCGGAGATGATGTATGAGATTACCGATCAAATGACTGATATCTTGCCGAAGGATAAACCACGTTATTTAATGGGCGTTGGGACACCTGCCAATATTTTGGAAGGAATTGCGTTGGGAGTCGATATGTTCGACTGCGTAATGCCCACAAGAAATGCGCGTAACGGAATGCTCTTCACCAAAGAAGGTATCATCAATATTAGAAACGAAAAGTGGAAAGATGATCATAGTGCTTTAGAAGAAAATGGAGAAACGTATGTCGACACCACTTATTCAAAAGCATATCTACGACACTTGGTAAATTCTAAGGAAATGTTAGCTGCTCAAATTGCGTCGATACATAATTTAGGATTCTACCTTTGGTTAGTGAAAGAAGCACGTAAGCATATCCTCGACGGCACCTTCGCCGACTGGAAACGCATCACCCTCGAAAAAGTAAGCAGAAGGCTATAGCATGAAAATTAAAATCCTTGATTGGTATATTATCAGGAAGTTCTTGGGCACTTTTTTCTTCGCCTTGGGATTGATTATTGCTATTGCCATCGTATTCGATATCTCTGAAAAAATCGACGATTTCTTGGAAAAAGAAGCGCCGATGCGAGCTATCGTTTTCGATTACTACCTAAACTTTATTCCTTTCTTCGGAAATTTATTTAGTCCTCTTTTTGTATTTATCTCGGTTATTTATTTCACTTCCCGCATGGCATCGCAGACAGAAATTGTGGCGATACTGAGCAGCGGAGTGAGCTTTAAGCGACTCTTAGTTCCTTATATGGTAGGTGCAGCGATCTTGGCTTCCATATCGTTATATCTGAATAACTATGTTATTCCACATTCCAACACAACGCGTATTGCCTTTGAAACGAAGTATATCAAGAATCCTTTTATCTATAAAAACAAACACGTACATCGTCAGATTGCGCCGGGAGAATTTATCTATTTCGAGAGCTTCAATAATATTGATAAGATCGGATATCAATTTTCTTTCGAGAAATTCAAGGACGGTAAGTTGACCTATAAATTATTATCTGACCGAGTAATTTGGGATAGTGTGAAAACCAAATGGACCGTTGAAAGTTATTTCATTCGCCATATCGATGGGATGAACGAACGTGTTGAATCGGGATTTCAGAAAGACACAGTGTTTGCTTTTACACCTGATGAATTCAGTCGCCGTTCGAATTATATCGAGACAATGGATACGGGAGTCTTGAACGATTTCATTAAGCAAGAACAAAGTCGAGGGTCAGAAGAAGTTCCGTTTTATCTCGTAGAAAAATACCGACGTACCTCCTTCCCTTTTGCGACTTTCATTCTCACTATCATTGGAGTTTCATTGTCGAGCAGAAAAGTACGTGGCGGAATCGGAGTTCAAATCGGAGCAGGAATTTTGTTAAGCTTCACGTATATTATGTTTATGCAAGTAAGTCAAACATTCGCTACCAACGGAAATATGCCGGCTATTTTGGCGGTATGGATTCCGAATATTTTCTTTAGCATTATCGCTGCTTACTTACTTCGATCAGCAATGAAGTAATTTCTATTTCAGCTATAAAAACAAAAAAGCCTGTCGTATAATAACAGGCTTTTTTTATGGAATCCGTTCTGCTTACGCAGTTACTTCTTCGTCGTAAACTTTTATCTTTTTATACAAAGTATCGCGTTCAACGGGAACTCGTCCTGAGTGACGAATTAAGTCCACCAATTGATCTGTTGTCAACACCGGCACTTGCTCTTCAGCACCCGCCATCGAATAGATCTTGGTACTATCATCGATTGTTCCATCGAGATCATCCACTCCGAACGATTGAGTCAGTTGCGCTGTACTTCTTCCAATCATTGGCCAATAAGCTTTCACATGATCGAAATTATCGAGGTAAATTCTACCGATAGCATAAACTTTAAGATCTTCTACTAATGTCACTTCCGGCACATTACTCATGTCGTTATCATGATTGCGGAATTTCAGCGGAATGAATGTCTGGAATCCGCCGGTACGGTCTTGCAAATCGCGCAAGCGACGCATATGATCAACGCGGTGCTCGTAGGTTTCAATATGTCCGTAAAGCATCGTACAATTACTTCTGATGCCTTGCTGATGCGCTGTTTCGTGAATACCTAACCAAACTTCAGAACTGCATTTATCACCTGCAATTTCTAATCGCGTTGGCTCGTCGAAGATCTCGGCTCCACCACCGGGAATTGAATTCAGCCCTTTAGAGATTAAATATTTCATTCCTTCTTCGGTTGTTTTCTTCGCCTTGCGGAACATATAATCAAGTTCCACGGCAGTGAAAGCTTTGATATGTAAATCGGGACGATGAGCTTTAATTTTCTCGAGCAATGTCCCGAAAAATTCAAGATCCATTTTAGGATGCACCCCTCCTACTATGTGTACTTCGGTAATTGCTTGTCCGTCGTATGCTTTCACTTTATCGAGCATCTGCTCAATCGTTAATTCCCAACCTTCTTCTTTGTGTTTATACTCTTGGGAGTAAGAACAAAACTTACAAGAAAACACACAGATATTCGTTGGTTCAATATGAAAATTGCGATTGAAATAAGTGAACATACCGTTCTTCTTTTCACGCACATAATTCGCCAGCACTCCTAAAGTAGAAAGCTCTCCATGCTGAAACATCCATACGGCATCTTCATCAGAAATGCGAACACCATCGATAACTTTTTTTGTTATCTCTTTCACCTGTTGAACAGGTGATTGTAGTAATTGATCAATTGTAACTGACATAATTTTATTTTTAATTGCATCCCGATTCAGCGGCACTTGTCTCTACATCAGGAATACACAAGAATAATTCACTATCATTATCGATATCACCCGAGATGTGTACAAAATATGTACCCGGCGATAAATGCTTTGTGTTTATCGGGAAGATATCATTCGGATTAATTTTCAATTTCTGGGACTGACAAATTCGTCCTGTTGCATCAACAATATCAACCACTGCTTCTTGACTTTCTTTGAAGAATGTCTTCACGCAAATACTACCTGCGGTTTTCACAGGATTGGGATAAATTAAAATATTGGATGCTGCATTTTCAGAACAATTGAAAGCAGTTTGATTATTGATACGGAATGATGATGTTTTGTAATTATTTACACTATTACCATCATTGATATTCATAGTCACTTCAAAGATATTATCACCCTCATCACCCGAATTTACATTCAATGTGACATTACTTTTTGAGTGTGCGGGAATTGTATCTGAATAATTATAAATTCTCTTTATTCCACCTGAAATTCCATATACGAATCCAATATTGCGAACAGCAGAATCACCTTGATTTTCGATAACTAAAGTAGGCGAATAACATCTATTGCTTGTCCATTTTACCGGTGACATAATTGAATCAATCGACAACTCTACTCCACTGATTGATGGAAGTGAGAGTCCGGGACTATTTTTCAAAGAATTACGAACTGTAGCCAAAGTAGACTTCATACGATCTATTTGCTTTGGGGTAAAAAACATCATGCATTTGTCGTCGGTATAATCCATATAATTCATGAACATAATACCCGGAGAAACGGACGTACAAGCATCGGTTTTAGGGAAAGCCGTACATCGAGTACTTGAATTAGCTTGCAAAGGAGTGTCAGAAATGCCGTCATCATTAGAACAAGCTCCGCCATCATCTCCCCATATATGCGTCAAATTCAACC
This sequence comes from Bacteroidota bacterium, assembly GCA_029547265.1. Taxonomy (GTDB): domain Bacteria; phylum Bacteroidota; class Bacteroidia; order AKYH767-A; family OLB10; genus CAINEC01. Next base: position 6,762 of record JAKPPP010000211.1, on the reverse strand, counting down.
AATGTCCGACCTCATGAGTAGTAGTTCTTCCAACATTATAAGGTTTAACTGCAGATCCATACCTTCCAAAAGCCTTATAGTTAATCACCACTCCATCTGATGTTGGGTTGGTTCCAGGAAAAGCGGCGAATCCAAGAATTCCATTTTCCAGTTCACAAACCCAAATATTCAAATAACTATGAGGGTCCCAAGCGTCAGAACCTCCCGAAGCCGTAGAGAATATTCTGGGATCAAGAATTGAAAATGCACCGGAAAAGGGAACCTCTGTTCTAGTAATTCCGGTAGTATAATTACCAAGAGGATCTTGAGTAGCAAGTTTAAAACGGATTTTACTATCTGTGATTAAGTTTTCCCATGCATCTGGAACATCCATAACATTTGCATTTAATGCAGCATAGTCTTCATTCAGGACATCAATTTGTGTCGAGATTTGTTGATTGCTGATATTCTCAACTGCAACAGATGGATGATATAATACATGTACAACTACAGGAATAAAATAGGTGGTATCGTTGACTGCGACACGTTTATTTTCCTCTTCCAACAAAACACTTTTAAATTGATCTAAATAAGAATGACGATACCCGGGATTAGTTTCCATGAGGTACTCATGCATTTCAAATGTTTTACAGTTTCTTTCTTGCGCTTCAGCAATTGAAATGATGCTTAGCAGAATGAATGTAAAAGCAAATCGTATTATTCGCATAATCGAAGGCCGGGTTTAGCAATACAAATGTACAACAATCTGAAATGAAATCCGGTAATCTTCATCATATAGATACCTAACAAAAGAGGCTGTCCGAAAATCAGACAGCCTCTTCAATATTTTCATAAATTACAGACTAACGAGCAATCTGGAATTTTTCAATTCTACGTCCTTCAGAAGTTTTGATTTCTACGAAATAGAATCCTTGAGAAAGTTTAGATAAGTTTAATTTATAGTTACCTGACGCATTAGCAGGAACAGAGGAACTAAACACTTCAGCTCCGATAGTATTTAATACGCGGAAGCTTACATTTCCTTTAGATCGTTGCTCAGCGATTAAAACAGTTAATTCACCACGAGTAGGGTTAGGATAGATAGCTAATTTAGCTAACTCACTGTTTTCGTCAACAGAAGTTGCAGTACAAATAACCGGAACGATTAAATGAGCAACATTAAGTCCCCAAGAAGCTGGAGTTTCGCTGAATGCATGCCATGTACCATCACTCCATTTTTCGTATGCTGTACCTGTAGTAATTTCACCATCAGCACATTGAATAATTGCTAAAGTATCACCAGGATTATAACCGAACTCTAGACCTACATAGATTGAACCTGCAGATACCGGTACATTCGGAGTGAAGTCTACCCAAACTAAAGATCCTGCAGTTGCAGCAGCAGCAATTGTATCATAAGATAATGCAGCTGTACCTAATACTGAAGAAGGTAATCCTGAAGCGTCATTCCAAACAGTTGCTGTTGCAGTTTGTCCTGTTCCAGAAGAACTTCCTACGCCGAATGCGAAGAAGGCACCATCAACAACTTTGTTAGATCCTGTCACAGTATATACATCAGCTTTCGCTTCATCTAAGTAATCATTTTGTCCTGAAATATATCCCCAACCAGCTGATCCAAGGATTGTAGGCGTATGAACTGCTACATCGAAGTTAGTAATTGTATCACATCCACCACCTGCTGTTGAAGTAACAACTATATATCCTGTTTTAGTTAATGAATTGCTTCCACTAGCATTAGTAGCAACTAAAGTAACGTCATAAGTTCCTGCAGCAGCATATGTAATTCCTGTAGGATTTTGAGTAGTTGAAGTTGCTGGAGTACCACCGGCAAATGTCCACGTCCAAGAAGTTGGAGTATTAGTAGATTGATCAGTAAAATTCACTGTACCTCCAACTGAAATAGCAGTATTATTTGCAACAAATGCAGCAACAGGCTCAGCAACCACCGGAGGATTACAAGCATCAGAAGCAGCTAAAGCAACACGGAAAGGCGTATGAGTAAGTACTGTAGTCATACGAGTTTTTTGATCATTAGAAAACATATACATACAAGGATCGTTAGTATAATCCATGTAGTTCATCCACATATCTCCATTGGGTCCGTTGCTACAAGTAACGTGCGGGAATGAAGGACATCCGAAGTTGGAAGTTTGTTGAGTCGGAGTGTCAGTGCAATAGTCATTACCACAATTAGCATCACCCCAGATGTGGCGAAGACCTAACCAGTGACCAATTTCGTGAGTTGCTGAACGACCTTTGTTATAAGTAGGATCAAGAACTCCAACACGTCCGAATGCATTATACTGAATAACTACACCGTCAGTAGTAGTAGTTCCATAAGGACTTGATAAACCTGATAATGTACTTGAAGGAGGGAAAGTTGCATAACCTAATAATCCACCACTCAAAGGACATACCCAAATATTAAGATATTTGTTTACATTCCAGATTGAGTTAGGTTTAATAGTAGCATCAACATATGTTTGAGAATATGGAGGTGCCGTCCATCCTTTTGTATTACGATTAATACGATCAATACCGGTTGTAGCAGCACCGCTCGGATCCTTTTGAGCTAAGCAGAAATTGATTTCGCAATCAACTGCTACTCCTTGCCATACAGTGGGAACTAAGGCAGCATCTGCATTTAATTTTCTGTAATCTTCATTTAATACAGCAATTTGTGATAAAATTTGAGCATCACTTAAGTTATAACTTGCCCCAACTGCACTTCCGTTATGAATAACGTGAATTACAACAGGAAGAGTATAAACAACATGCGCTTTACCTGTATTACCGGCTGCTCTATCAGCTTTTATCTGATCGTCCATCCATTTTTCGAAATCATCAGGTAATTGCTGCGTTCCGCACGTGCGGTGAGATGGTGCAGAAGATGAAGATGGAGCCATTTTGCGTTGTGCAGAAACAGAACCGGCTAACATCATCACTCCCATAACTAGTAGAAGGATTTTTTTCATTTAGTATTTATTTGCTTTTAGGTTAAATGGAATATGTTTTGGAAGGTCAAATTTAATGATTTATCGATATGTTTCAAGATTAGACAGTCAAAATATAACAAATGTCAGTTAGGGTTTACAATTATATTACAATCTAATTTGCAAAAGTATCATCCATTTAAAACCTCTACGGTGAGGCATCGGTAAACGACCTAATTGAACAGGTGTATTTCTAAATGTCTGAAAACTACCTTTTAACATCACACGATTGTAAAATTAATCAACAATTCTTCATCTGATATTCGATTATTATCGGCACTTCTGTTTCCATAATCGTAAATTTGTCGAAATCTAAATTTATGAGTACGCGCATTTTATTGGTAGAAGACGAACAAAGTTTACTTGAAACTATCAAGCTAAACCTTGAATTGGAGGGGTATAAAGTTCAATCGGCTAGTGATGGAAAGAAAGCTCTAAAAGCATTTAAGCAAGAACGTTTCGACCTAATAATTTTGGATGTGATGTTACCGGAAATGGATGGATTCACCGTATGCGAAGCCATTCGCCTTGATAATCAACAAGTTCCGATATTATTCTTAACAGCAAAACATAGTTCCGCGGATAGAATAAACGGACTGAAAATTGGTGGTGATGATTATTTAACTAAACCATTCAATCTAGAAGAATTATTATTAAGGGTTCAAATTTTATTAAAAAGAAGCAATATCACTGTCGAGAATAAACAGAGCTTAAACAACTTTAATTTCGACGATTTTGCCATCAATTTTACTGAAATGACAGTATTGACCCCCGAGGGAAAAACCATCAATTTGACTAAAAAAGAAAATGCCCTCCTCAAACTACTTATTGAACGTAAAAATGAGGTTGTTTCCAGAGAACATATCCTTGAAACAGTTTGGGGCTATGACATCTACCCTTCTACTCGTACAATCGATAATTTCATAGTATCTTTCCGTAAGTATTTCGAAAGCGACCCAAGTAACCCTAAACATTTTCATTCGGTTCGTGGTGTGGGATATAAATTCATTGAATAATATCGATCGAAATTCATTTTTAAAAAACTAATAAACATTTAAGTCCTTGTACAATTCAAAGATTTTAGACTTAAATATTTTGTATTTTTCAAAGCCATTGTTAGTATCAGTACTTCATGTAAGATGAAGATTACTTTTGTCATTGACAAAAAATGCCAGAATAGTTATATTTGACTTTCAATCAATAACTGTGCAAATACACATTTGCCGATTTCAAGTACGTATTATAGTTGTTTAACTTCAAATTCTACTCGTTCACCGATGAGATATTTGATTAGGCACTATTTATTCTGTATTTAGTATGAAATTTGAATAGAACACATATTAATTCATCAAATAATTTAAGCATGAAAAAACGCTACTTAGCGATACTTGCACTTGCTGTAGGTATGACCGGTTCGGTGTTAGCACAAACACACCGTAACTGTGGAACCATGGACCATTTGAATGAGCAGATTGCTGCTGATCCTGCCATGGAACAAAGAATGCAACAAATTGAAGCTGCAACACAGTCTTGGATTGCAGATCCATCACATCGTACAGGTGCAGTTATTACCATTCCGGTAGTTGTTCACGTAGTATATAATACTGCCTCTCAGAACATCTCCGATGCTCAAATTCAATCGCAAATTGCCGTATTGAATGCCGACTTCAGAAAATTGAATGCTGACGTTTCTCAAACTCCTTCTGTATTTGCAGGGCTTGCAGCAGATTGCCAGATTCAGTTCTGTCTTGCTCAACGTGACCCTAATGGTAATGCTACCACCGGTATCGTGAGAAAATCTACTACAACAACATCATTCTCTACGAATGATAACGTAAAGCGTACTGCTAACGGTGGTGACGATGCTTGGAATAGCTCTCAATATCTGAACCTATGGTCAGCAAACCTTAGTGGCGGTGTATTAGGATATGCTCAATTCCCTGGTGGCGCTGCTGCTACTGACGGAGTTGTTATTCTTTACTCTGCGTTTGGGGTTTCAGGAGCTGCTAACGCACCTTATAACTTAGGACGTACTGCAACTCACGAAGTTGGTCACTGGTTAAACTTACGCCATATCTGGGGTGATGCAAATTGCGGTAACGATCAAGTTACTGATACCCCAACGTCTCAAACTTCTAACTTCGGTTGCCCTACATTCCCTCACGTGACATGTAGTAATGGCCCGAATGGAGATATGTTCATGAATTATATGGACTATACTGATGATGCTTGTATGTTCATGTTTACTACAGGACAATCGGCTCGTATGACTGCTGCCTTAAACACATCACGTACAGGTTTATTGACTTCTTTAGGTTGTCAAGCTCCAACAGGCGGGTCTTGCGGTACTGCAACTTCATTAGCGGCATCTTCAATTACTCAAACTTCTGCTACCTTAAACTGGAGCGCTGTTTCCGGTGCTACTTCTTATAGTGTTCAATACCGTAAAGTTGGAACTTCAACTTGGTCAACAGGAACAAGTGCAACTACTTCTTTAGCTGTTTCCGGATTAACAGCCGCTACTGCTTATGAATTCCAAGTTACTGCTACTTGCTCTGCAACAGTTGGCACTACTTCTTCTTTAGGTAACTTCACTACAAGTTCTGTTACAACTTCTTGTGGTACTCCTGCTACGGTTTCTTCTTCTGCAATTACTTCAAGTACAGCTACTGTTTCTTGGGGCGCTGTATCAGGTGCAACTAGCTATACTGTTCAATATCGTATCGTAGGTGCTGCTACTTGGTTAACAGGAACAAGTACTACTACTTCATTAGGACTTACAGGATTAACTGCTTCTAGCAATTATCAATTCCAAGTTACTGCTACTTGTACAGGAACTGTTGGTACTGCTTCTGCATTAGGAACGTTTACTACTTCAGCGGCAACTACAACATGTACTGATACTTATGAGCCGAATGAATCACGTACTGCAGGTAAAACAATTTCTGTAAATACTGATATCACTGCTAAAATCGGAACAAGTACTGATAAAGATTGGTTCAAAGTAACTACTGTATCAGGTGCTACTAAAATCAAAGTAGTTCTTGATCAACTTCCTGCTGACTACGATTTAAAATTATTCAACTCATCAGGATCTCAATTAGCGGTTTCTCAAAACGGAAGCACTACTGCTGAGTCAATCATCCGTAACGTAACTTCTGCAGCTACTTATTATGTACAAGTATATGGTTATTCTAGTGCATTCAATGCTAACACTTGCTATCGTTTACGTGTAAATGCTTCAGGCACTAACTTCCGTGCTGCTAGCGGTGCTGATGTTGAAACAGAAGAAAACGTGAATGTAGAGAAGATCAATGCAATGGATGTTCTTAGCTTATTCCCTAACCCGGCTTCTACTTCTTTAACTATTAACTTCTTTACTCCTAATCAAGAAAACTCAACAATTGAGATTTATGATATGATCGGCAAAGTAGTTTCTTCAAGAGTAATCAATAGCCAAGAAGGATTTAATGCTCAAGATCTTGATATTACAGGATTAAATAATGGCGTTTATTTCTTAAAAATGACTCAAAGTGAAAAATCAACTGTGAAGAAATTCGTAGTGAAACACTAATAGTTATAATATTCTCTTCAAGAAAGCCTCTGCATTTGCAGGGGCTTTCTTATTTTTACCATATCATGAATATTGCTATTTCCGATTCTCTCGCTTTAAGGCCGCTCACAATTACTGATGCTACGGGATTTGCAGCTTATGCAAACAACAGAAAAGTTTCTGATAACCTCCGTGATGCATTCCCGAAACCTTATA
>JAKPPP010000094.1 GCA_029547265.1 Bacteroidota bacterium | reverse complement strand
AGACAGGAATTTTCTTAAAAGACATGAACCAATTTGCTGCGGTTAATGCTGTTTACGGAAGCTACTTCAGCAGCGACTTTCCGGCTCGCGAAACAGTTCAAGTATCGAGATTGCCGAAGGATGTTAATGTGGAGATTTCGGTTGTTGTATTAATACAATAGTTTAAGGTTTACAGTTTAGTGTTTACGGTTGCGCGAGGCGGGTATGGCTGACGCGGTTTGGCTGACGCAGATTCGAAATGAGTTGAAAAGAGTCGAGATGTAGCATTTCTACAACACTTTCTTTATCTCATTTCCTGAATCTTGCATCATTCATCAACTTTCCTTATTCCATCGAGTAATAACCCATTTGGTTTGTTGCACAGGAGTTAGGAAGGTCCAAGCTACCAAACGGCTTACTTTATTTCCTTGACTCATCGCGATTGTTTTTACTTCCACAGCTTGCGCATTATACAATGCCTTATAAATTTTATCGAGGTGGGCTTGCTTTGATATCAGCACAGAAAACCAAAAGCATGAGTTGGCGATTAACTTACTTTGCTCGATAATTCTTTGCGCAAATTTTTCTTCTCCTCCATCGCACCATAATTCCATATTCTTCCCACCGAAATTTCGAGCCGTTTCTTTAACTGGTCTTCCTTGTAAATTACTTAGCTTGCGAATATTTCCTGCGCGAGCTTCTTCGTAAGACGAATGAAAAGGAGGATTACAAATAGTGAAATCGAATAACTCGTCATCCTTCACAATCCCTTTGAAAATATTGGATGAGTTGGGCTGCAAACGCAATTCCACATATTCTTTTATTGCTCCATTACTTTCAAGAATATCCTTTGCCGATTTAAGCGCTTCCGGCTCATTGTCGGAACCAACAAACGACCATCCGTATTCGCGATTTCCGATAAGCGGATAAATGCAGTTCGCCCCTACTCCAACATCAAATCCTTTGATGCGACTTCCCGTTGGAACTTCTCCATTGTTTTTCTCGGATAATAAATCAGCCATGTGGTGAATGTAGTCGGCACGACCGGGAATCGGAGGACATAAATATCCCTCCGGAATATTCCATCCTTCAATTTTATAAAAATGCTTTAACAATGCTTTATTGAGCATCATTACTGCATCGGGATTGAAGAAATCGATCGTCTGATCATCATAAGGATTGATGATCACAAATTGCTCCAACTCGGGACAACTTATAATGAGTTCTTTAAAATTATATCGCTCACGATGTTTATTACGTGGATGTAATCCTGCTTTCTCCTTAGGATGTTCTTTCTTTTTTTGAAGCTTCTTCATGACAAGTTTGTCCAGTTTTTAAACGCCGCTTTTTGCGCCTCACTCGCATCCGTAATACTCTCAATTTTCACTGTATCAAAATAACGCTTATCGGAAGAAACCAAAGTAAAGGACTTCAATTTCTTTTGAGAAAACACTATCAATTCAACCGTGCTGTTTAACTTCAATAAATCACTCAAATTACCTTCTACTTTCCAGCCATTCACAGCTGCAATTTCATCGTCCTTGGCAAGTCCTGCAATTTCCGCTAAACTACCGGGATAAACAGTCGACACTTTAGCTATTCCACCCTCTTGAATTGTTTTAAATCCGAAGCATTTCTCTTGCGTATTCTTTGCAGGAATTCTGCTGACATAACAACCCACAAAACTCAATAATTCATTCAGCAAAGGCTCATAAGAATCGATGCCATCGATATGTTTTTCGAAGATTGTTTTTACTCCATCATCGGATAATTCAATTGCAATAGCTTTTACATCTTGTTCACGATATCCTCGGTGATGCGGAGCAAAATCATTGTACAAACGTTTGAAGAGTGTATCTAATGAATTCTTCTGTTGCGAAGCTCTGCGGATGTATAAATCAAGCATCATGGCAATCACACTTCCCTCATCATAGATATTCGTTTTACGATAAGGAATACCGGGAACATATCCGTCGAGCCAAGTATCGAAGCTACTATCGGCTACGGAGTACCGAAAACGAGCATCATTATCGAAATGCTTTTGGAAACGAGCATTCACTTCGGCGAACCAATCGTTCTTTGAAAAGAATCCGCTTCGTGCTAAGAACAAATCACCGTAATAGGTAGTAAATCCTTCGTACACCCATCCCAATCGGCTATAGTTCTCTCCCGAGTAATCGTACTCGTTAAAATCGACAGGACGTAAAGTTTTCACATTCCACACATGAAATAATTCATGCGAAGCAACACCCATTAAATCGTTGTATAATTCGGGCTCCATCAAGGCATACCCGGGACCTAATGCCAATACTGTAGAAGTAATATGTTCAACCCCGTGATAAAAACGATACGGAAGCGTGAGAATCAAGAAATGATAATCCTTTACAGGAAATGAATCCATCATTGCCAACTGCACCTTCGTAAATCCTTCGAAATCTTTTTTTATTTTTTCGAAGTCAGGTTTTGCATTACCGTGTATCCAGATATGAAAATTAATTCCGTTTACCGAGTAAGAATCATGTTGTAATTCAGTTCCGGCAAAGAAAGGACTATCGACTAATTCATGAAAATCTTTCGCCATCAATTTATTCCCATCCATTTTCGGTAAGCCGCAAGCGATAGTCCAGTTGTTAGGCACATCTATTGTCAACTCACAAGCAGTATGTAACTCACCGGGCAGGTAAGGCATACAATGAACGGGATTGATATAAAGCAAGGTATCGTCGGTCCAGCAAGCACCTGCATCAGGTTGAGCAGCGTAATAATTAAACGACACCGACAACTGTTTAGCGTTAGCGGTAATTATCTCCCACGAACTCTTCTCGGTCTTTGAGAAAGCCAGTGGAGCACCATTTTCGTCGGTCACCTTAAAATCGCGGACATTCTTCGCGAAGTTACCCAGCTCATAGCGACCGGGGCGCCAGAGAGGCAGACAAACGGTGGTACGATCGGCATCCACAGGAGCTGTGAAACACACTTGCACGAAACGCGAAGAAGGAAGAGGGGAAGAGACTTTATACTGCCACATAATCTTGAAATTGTGTCAAATGTAGCCAAAGCAAGGGTACAAAGGGCTAAAGAGGCGAATAAGGTAGCGAGAAAATCTGCCGAAATATTGGAAAAATCCACCCCTCAAAATCGGCTTTCCGACTGAAAATCAATCAGTAAAAGATATCCCCTTTTCCACTACTTTTGCAACACAAATTCTGATAAAATCACCATGAACTACGATTTGATTGTAATAGGCAGTGGGCCCGGCGGATATGTTGCGGCAATTCGTGCCAGCCAGCTTGGAATGAAAGTAGCTGTAGTTGAAAAAGAATCTTTAGGAGGAGTATGCTTAAACTGGGGATGTATCCCAACGAAAGCACTTTTAAAAAGCGCTCAAGTTTTCGAATACTTGAAACATGCATCTGACTACGGCATCACAGTAAATGGCGGTTCTGCCGATTTCCAAGGTGTTGTAAAACGCAGTCGCGATGTTGCCGACGGCATGAGCAAGGGAATCCAGTTTTTATTCAAGAAAAATAACATCACCGTTATTAACGGATACGGAAAATTAAAGCCGGGTAAGAAAGTAGAAGTTACTGCAGCCGACGGAACAGTAACACTATATGAAGCTACCAACATTATGTTAGCTACAGGTGCGAGAAGCCGTGTATTACCGAACCTTCCACAAGACGGAAAGAAAATTATCGGATATCGTGAAGCAATGGTATTACCAACTATGCCTAAGAGCATGGTGATTGTAGGATCAGGAGCTATCGGATGTGAGTTTGCCTACTTCTATAACTCGATGGGCACGAAAGTGACGATTGTAGAGTTTATGCCGAATATTGTTCCGGTAGAAGACGAAGAAGTAAGTAAACAATTAGCACGTTCATTCAAGAAAATCGGCATTGAAGTTATGACAGAATCTACTGTTGAGTCGGTTGATACTTCAGGCAGCGATTGCAAAGTAAAAGTAAAAACGAAAAAAGGAGAAGAAATCTTAGAAGCTGAAATCGTTTTATCGGCAGTAGGAATCACTCCGAATATTGAAAACATCGGACTTGAAGAAGTTGGAGTTATAACTGACAAAGGCAAAGTATTGGTGAATGATTTTTACCAAACGAATATCCCGGGCGTTTATGCTATCGGCGACATCGTAAAAGGACCTGCGTTAGCACACGTTGCATCGGCAGAAGGTATTTGTTGCGTAGAGAAAATTGCCGGCTTACATGTTGAGCCTATCAACTACGGAAACATACCGGGATGTACCTATTGCTCTCCTGAGATTGCATCTGTTGGAATGACCGAAAAAGCAGCGAAAGAGGCAGGCTACGAAATCAAAGTTGGCAAATTCCCATTCTCGGCGAGCGGTAAAGCAAAAGCTAGCGGTGCAGCTGACGGATTCGTGAAAGTTATCTTTGATGCGAAGTATGGCGAGTGGTTAGGAGCTCACTTCATCGGAGCGAATGTAACGGAGATGATTGCTGAAGTTGTTGTAGCGCGCAATTTAGAGACTACGGGACACGAAATCATCAAATCGATACATCCACATCCTACTATGTCGGAAGCCGTTATGGAAGCAGTTGCTGCTGCCTACGGAGAAGTAATTCACATGTAAGAACTGAAATAAAATAAGAAACGCCTCGAAGAAATTCGGGGCGTTTTTGTTTAGGTGATATTTAAGAAGGCATGTAAGTACATAATATTGTTTGACCAACATTAATTGAAATCCAATATTGATAAAAGCTCCCCTTCAAATAAATTGGTTTTTTCTATGGGACTTTGATTTCTTTTGGGAATCATTTTTTTCTATAAACATTTTTATTGACGAACGGTATATCTGAATCTCTATTCGAAGCAGATCGTCCGCCTTAAATTTTTGCGGATAGAACGATGAGAACGACAACGATAGAAAGAAACACTGTTTGAGACCTGAAAAGGATTTCTTTCAGGTCGAGTTTGTTTCTTTCCGTTGGAGTTGAAATCGTTCCCGCTAAAAAATTTACAGCGGC
>JAKPPP010000092.1 GCA_029547265.1 Bacteroidota bacterium | reverse complement strand
AAGAAGGACAAAAGACTTAGAATTTTTGTTTTTGCTGTATTTCTCCAATAACATAGGGGCTCCGACATCGATAGAGTCGAGTTGAGCATCCATCTTCTTTTTGATTTCAGCGAAATTTACAGGCTCGAGGGTCTTTTCAACTACATCGTTTATCATATCGAGTTCTTTAGGACCTGCTTTATAATCGGCGAGTTTAGTAGTCCCATAAATTTTAAAATAGTCGCCCATCTCAAATTCGCTCCCTGCTACAATCGCTTTATAAGTCGAATCCATCAAATAATATCCTAACACTTTGTTAGTTTCATATTCGGTTTGATCGGCGAAAGCTTTCACTACTTCATTCTCGTAACATTCTTTCATTCCATTTATTGAAGGAAGGCATAGCTCTGCTTCTCCGAAATTGGTTTTGCGTTCGCAATGAATGTTCGATTTTCCTGTTTGCGCCTGAGTAAAACTTGTCAGAAACAATGCAAATACAACAACTAAAATTCTTTTCATTTTACTGAGGATTTCGGTTTAATATTATTTATTTTTTAATGAATTCGTAAGTCTTGTAATCAATAAAATCATTTACAGAAACAGTGCAAGATTTTATCGTATTATTGTCGATAGTGAATGGAATTTCTTTTTCACCATACATAGCAGATGAATAAACACAAAGGAATTTATGATCGCCTTCATATTTTAAAAATCCTTTTACAGCGGGATGATGTTCGAAATACATGACCGGTTGATTTTTCTCGATTTTAATTTCCATCATTCCATAAACTTCATTTTCATATTTTCCTGCGAGAGCAGATAAATCGAAATCAGGTTTATTTTTTGCATCTACTTTAGCTTCCAGCACAGCTATAGCATCATTATCTGCTTTCGTATTTTTCTCGAATCGTGAATAGTATAGTGCATTGTAATCGCGATAAGGTTGATCAAGGTAGGCATCAATAATTTGGCGTTTCACTCCATCGTACATATAGTTTGCATCGGTATTCGTCAACACTACAATTCCAAGTTTCTCCTCCGGAAACAGACATACTGAAGTCACGAATCCATCCGCACCTCCACTATGGCTAATCATTTTTCTTCCTGCGAAATCTGCTAACTCCCATCCTAATCCGTATGCACTAAAATGAGTACTCGGGAAATTCTGACTCAAGTGATTCACTAACATCTGAGGAGTGCGCGTTAATGAAATTGCTTTCTGAGGAATCACTTGTTTACCTTCGTACATTCCATTTGCCAATAATGCAGTAACCCAATGCGACAAATCTTTCACACATGAATTAATAGATGCTGCAGGTCCGAGGTTCCCTAAATCGGGGTACGCCAATTTCACTAGCTTATTTTTAAAAAGCGTATAAGGAACAGCAGCATTTACATCTGTAGTGATACCCTTATAATCGGTGGTAGTTCTTGTCATTTGCAGAGGCGAAAAGAAACGAGCTTTCAGGAAATCGTCCCATGAAGTGTCAGTTGCCAAAGGAATAATTTCACCGGCCGTTAAGAAGGCACCATTGCAATAGCCATAAGTATAGCGGAAAGGATAAGCAGGCTTATGCAATCGCATTTTTTCGATAATCTGTTTACGGGATAGATTACTTCCCCAATTCAAAAAGTCGCCTTGAAATGTTTCGAGTCCGATACGATGACATAATAAATCGCGGATAGTTACTTCTTTGGTAGAATATTCATCATACAATTTAAAATCGGGCATCCACTTCGTTACTTTATCATCGAGAGAAATACGCTTTTCTCCATCTAGCATCGCTAAGGCTGTTCCTGTGAAAGCTTTAGAATTAGAAGCGATCATGAACAGAGTTTCGTCGGTAACAGGAGCCTTAGTTTCGACATCACGAACGCCGTAACCTTTCATCACCTCCACTTTACCATCTTTCACAACACATATTGCCATACCGGGAATATTCCATTGTTGCATGACGCGAGCCACGTAAGCATCGAGACTATCTTTAATAAACGCAGGTTGAGCGTTAGAAGAGTTTGTCGCCAGCAACAACGATAAACATGCCAGCAGTAACAGTTTTTTCATGGGGAAAATATTTAATCTCAAAGATAGAAAAATGTCGTTTCAGCCATTTCGTTATTATTTGGTTAATCTTAAAAGCAAGGTAATAAGGAGGAAAAACTGACGTTAAAGGGAAAATCCATTCTTAATATGCTTCGGAAACTTCAGCAACATCAGCGACTGATCCCCTTTCTCACGTTAATCTTTGCCGGAGCAGTTTGCTGTTCTTTAGTGGCGTTTAGAATTCATCATACCGATCGATTTTACTTTCTGTTTCTTATATGGAATTTATTCCTCGCTTTCATACCTTATGTGATCAGCACCTATATGGTAATGCGACAGGAAAAATTCAGTTTAATAAAGTTGCTTCCCTTCTATTTTGCTTGGTTGCTATTTTTCCCTAATGCACCTTATATCCTTACCGACATGCTGCATTTAGAAGCACGTGATGAAATTGGAATTTGGTACGATATGGGACTGATCTTATCGTTTGCAATAACGGGATTAATGATTGCCTATTTATCACTCATCGACATATTTGAGATCACAAAAGCTAAGTTCAATACTATTACTGCATGGACGCTTTCCCTTTTCAATATAATAGCCGGGAGTTTTGGGGTTTATATTGGAAGGTATTTACGTTACAATAGTTGGGATTTAGTAGTTTGTCCGAAGCCACTATTCCTTGATATTGCTACGCGTATGATTCATCCTTTTGATTATCCCAAAACAATTGGAGTAACTATAATCTTTTCAGGAATTCTAATCACGGGATTTATACTGCTGCAGCAGCTCACTGCCAGAAAAGAAGTTTAAAGAAAAAGGCTGACCCAAACGGATCAGCCTTTTATTTTCTGTGACCAGAACGAGATTCGAACTCGTACACCTTTCGGCGCCACCCCCTCAAAGTGGTGCGTCTACCAATTTCGCCACCTGGCCATTTCCCGTTTTAAACGGGAGTGCAAATATAGCTTATTGTTTAATTATTTTTTAATCCAACTTAATTGTGTTGAATTATTTCCTGCGACTACTGAAATGCGGTACATTCCTGCTGCCAATACATTCAGCTCAGAAAGTTGAATAATATTGGAAGAGTTGTTGTCCAGCGACTTATCTAAATTCAATAGCAAAGCACCTGTGATCGAATAAACTTGAACTTTCAGTTTATTTGAATTTGCATTTTTCACTTGCAGCATACAATTTCCATCTAAGGAAGGATTAGGGTACAAATTAGCAGTGAATTCCGCAGCCAAATTATTGTTCAATCCTACGCTTGTGGTGGTATCGCGATAGATATCACGGTAACGAATACTGCTGATTATTTCGCTACCACCTAAAACAGTAGTATTGATTTGTAATTCAGGTATTCCCGAATTAGTTGCAAGCCATTTATACTCGCGAGTTTTGTTACGAGGAAAACTGAATCCGAAGCCAAGTGTATCGAGATAAAGAGAATCTTGTCCCGTTAACTCCGACACCACACGAATTGTATTAAACGTTCCGAAAGGCGTTGTTAATGATCCCCATCCATCCACATTATTTACTCGGTGTTGCTGCCCTTCTACATATCCAATTCCGGGAACCGATAATGAATAATTAGAATCGCACGAATCGGCATCACCGAAACTTACCGGGAAATTATAGATTTTGTCTTTGTTTGAATAAGCAATCGGAGTTGTTACTCCAGAGATATTGGCCCCAAAGCCTACCTGCTGATACAACGATGAAGAAGCATAATAAAAATTAAAAACATCGCTCACCGGAACAGCTCCGCCGGCGGCAGAAAGATCAGGACCACGAGAAGCAACACTTGCTCTATTCGAATTAAGTGGGCTATTTAAGAAATACAAAGCGTAAAAAGTAGCAGTAGCCGATGTGGCTAAAAAGGTATCAACATCTTGCGAAGTGTATTGCAAAGCTGAATAATCCCAAGTAGTATTGGCGCCGGTAATTGATAAATCAGTTCCAACAGGAGCGAAATTTGCAATACTTACTCTAAATGTATCACCGGCAACCGCCATATCGGAATTCCCTATAGTTATCTGAGCATCAACAGACTGCGCACTCATAAGCAAGATGCAAGCAGCTATAATCAATTGTAATTTTCTTATCATAATTTCAAAGATAAGGAAGTATATTAAACAAAAAAGGGATGAACCACGTCATCCCTTTTAAAACTGAATTTTTATTGATTATGCGTTAACCGCTAAGCCTTCAATTGCTGCGTTGATAGCCTCGAAATTAGGGATATCACCTGCACTTTCAAGAACCTCAGCATATTTCACAACACCTTCAGCATCGATTAAGAAAGCAGAACGTTTTGCTGTTCCTTTCATTCCTAAAACGAACTCAACATATTGAGAACCGAAAGCACCACAAACTTCTTTATTGTAATCAGAAGCTAATGTAAAATTAAGACCTTGTTCTTCTTTGAATTTACCTAATGTAAAAACAGTATCGGTAGAAATTCCGATAACGTTCACTTTTGCTGAGTTATACTTAGCAATATCGTCGCGAACTGAACATAATTCTTTCGTGCAAACACCAGTAAATGCTGCAGGAAAAAACAAGATCAATGTTGCTTGACCTTTAATAGTTTCGTTAGTGATTGTTTGTTTTTCGGTATCCACTACTGTGAAAGCCGGTACTTTTGAGCCTATGCTTAATGACATGATTAAATGATTTTTTTTATACGATTTGGGACTGCAAATTTACGACTAAGGCCGGAATAAGTAAACAGTTTTTAAAAAGGATTGTTTTTTTATTGTCAACAAATATACAATGGGAGATTCATCAAATTATTATATAATTTACTGAAAATCAATATTAAAGACCTTTTTTCTTAGCTTCATTCCAATAAACATCCATTTCTTCGAGAGTCATCGACTGCAGATATTGTCCGTTAGCCGCTGCTTGATCTTCTAAATAGCGGAATCGGCGAATGAACTTTTTATTGGTACGTTCGAGGGCTTCTTCGGGATTAATTTTCTTAAATCGGGCATAATTTACGAGTGCAAACATCAAATCACCGAACTCCTCCTCCATTTTCTGCTGATCGTTCTTTTCGATTTCCACCTTAAACTCTTCGAACTCCTCCTCTACTTTTTCGAATACTTGCTCCGGCTGTTCCCAATCGAATCCCGCAGAGCGAGCTTTTTCTTGGATGCGCATCGACTTCACCAATGCAGGTAAAGAAACGGGAACACCCTCTAAAACCGATGTTTTTCCTTCTTTTAGCTTTAATTGTTCCCAATTACGGCTCACTTCCGCTTCATCGGCTACTTGAACATCGCCGTAAATATGCGGGTGACGGTGAATTAACTTTTCACAAAGACTATTGATCACCGAAGTAATATCGAACTCATTAGTTTCGGATGCAATACGAGCATAAAACACAATATGAAGTAAGATATCGCCAAGCTCTTTTTTGATTTCCGGGCGATTATCATCGAGAATGGCATCTCCAAGCTCGTACACCTCTTCAATTGTAAGGTGACGTAAAGTCTGCATTGTTTGCTTTTTGTCCCAAGGACATTTAGTACGTAAATCGTCCATTACGTTAAGTAATCGCTCAAAAGCCTCGAGTTTTTCCTTCATTGTTGTCATTCTGCAAAGGTAACATATCCTATTTCATGGTCGATACCACGATTTATACCCATTCGGAAGCAATTTCATTTATATAATCGGTCGATGTTTCGTATTTTCGCACTCCCGAAATTCCATGAAAAAGATTTCTTTCACATTGATTTGCAGCTTAATTCTGGCATGTACGCTAAAAGTACAAGCGCAGCAGGCTGTTGCGCCCGGTCAATGGCAATTAAGCGGGAAAATCCAAGAGGGCTTTATTATCGCGCATCGTCCTTCGGTGGTGCACCTGCAAAGGAAACATGTTAAGGGAATCGAAATCGACTGGTTAAAGCAGACTGACGGAAAAGCAAATTGGCATCATCTTTACAATTTTCCGGTATTGGGATTCGGTTATCAATTCTTTGATTTAGGCAATCAGGAAGAGCTGGGTAATGGACAAAGCCTGATCGGAGTGATTTATTTCCCATTGCTAAACAAACAACGAATGCGACTAAACGTCAAGTTTGGTTTGGGAGTAGGTTATATTGACAAGCCTTTTAACTTAACCGACAACTACAAAAACCAAACTGTAGGATCACATGTAAATGCAGTGATAACTACAGGTACGCAATTACGTTTTCGCACAACACATTACAACCAGCTATTAGCAGGAATCGACTTGACGCATTTCTCGAATGGCTCGAGTAAAATCCCGAATATGGGAATCAATATAGCAACTGTAAATGTAGGATACATACATTGCTTCGGAGAAGAAACGCAGATCAAGCGAGATACTGTACCCGGTATAAAACATGAAAATGAATTTACCATTCTAGCAGCGATGGGTGCGAAAGAACTTAATCCACCGGGAAGCGCAACTTACGGCGTTGGAATTTTCACTGCCGATTGGCATCATGGTGTAACGCATAAAAGTAAATTAGGTGGGGGGACTGATTTATTCATCGACAATTCAGTGTCGAAACGATTAGAAGAAGATGGAATTTACGTTTCAGGCTTAGAAGCATCTGCTCGTTGGGGAATGCACTTAAGTTACGGTTTAGAAGTTGGAAAATGCAGTGGGTATTTTCAAACCGGATACTACCTCTACACTAAAATAAAAAATGACGGTAACATATACAGTCAATTATCATTACGCTATCAAGTAACGAAACATGTATTTGCATGCTTCAACTTA
Organism: Bacteroidota bacterium; assembly: GCA_029547265.1. Taxonomy (GTDB): domain Bacteria; phylum Bacteroidota; class Bacteroidia; order AKYH767-A; family OLB10; genus CAINEC01. The sequence goes on along the minus strand of JAKPPP010000092.1, from coordinate 8,055 downwards.
AAATCACATTACGCAAAAGCCGACTATTTCGAATACGGAATAGGATATAAAATTTGAAGATGAAAAAGATCGTATTTATCATTTTCCTTTCTATTTCCTTGAGCGCCTGCAAAGATGCCTGTGATTGCTTTAAAGGTACGGGAGATGTAGTTACAGAGATACGATCAGTAAGTGAGATAAAATCGGTAGACCTTGGCAACAATGTTGACCTAGTAATTCACTACGACAGTGTTCCAAAAATGAGAGTAACAGCAGGAAGTCATTTGCTTGGAAAGATTAGTACAGAAAATGAAAACGGTGTTTTAAAAATAAGAAATACCAACAAATGCAATTGGGTACGAAATTTTGATCCTGTCTTAATAGTTGACCTATGGGTTCCGACATTAAGCGGAATCTATATTGAAAATGCAAGTGGAGATGTTACATTTTCGGATACGCTATCCGTTAGTGACTTCCGCCTCGACAGTTTCAGCAGTACAGGGAATTATCAATTAAAATTAAAACAAGGAACTGCAACATTAGCGATACATAATGGTCCCGCCGACTTAACAGCAGAAGGCGAAATCGGTAATTTATATCTCTACGGCGTAGGATATGGTAAAATGGACTGTTTGAAATTAAAAACAGCAAATGCCTACATCAACAATAAAGGAACCAACGGATTTTATGTAAATCCGACCGATATACTCGAAGCGACTATCAACGGAAGCGGCAATGTATATTATACCGGTAATCCTTCAACAATTAAAAAAACAGAAACCGCAAGCGGTAAATTAATACACTTATAGAACGTGCTAGTACTACAAAACTTACTATTTGAATTTGGCTCGAGGGTACTTTACAGTGACCTTGATTGGCATATTAAAGTAAATGAAAAAATCGGATTAATCGGTGCCAACGGAACCGGAAAATCGACACTATTAAGAGTTATCAGTGGAGAATACTCTCCGTCGGGTGGAACAATATCAAAAAGAAACGATTTAGTTTTAGGTTTCCTCAATCAAGATTTATTGAGTTATCTGTCGGAAAAATCGATTTTAGATGTGGCGATGGAAGCTTTTGAAAGAGCGAATGAACTACACCTACAGATTGAAGAATGCTTAAAAGAATTAGAGCATGATCATTCGGATGCCCTACTCGACCGACTACACCGAGCACAAACAGAATACGATGCATTGGATGGATATTCACTTCAACACAGAGCAGAAAGTATATTAGAGGGATTAGGGTTCTCTACAGCTGATTTATCGCGACCGTTAAAAGAGTTTTCGGGAGGATGGAGAATGCGTGTAATGCTTGCGAAAACACTGTTACGCAAACCTAACTTACTTCTACTGGATGAGCCTACCAACCACTTGGACTTACCATCAATCCAATGGTTAGAAGACTATTTAAAAGAATACGAAGGAACAGTAGTCATTGTATCCCACGATAGATATTTCCTCGACAAGATTGTAAACAGAATTGCAGAAATCGAACATCAACAACTAACGGTTTACACCGGAAACTATACTGATTATTTAGAAGAAAAAGCTGAACGACAAGAGTTGCAAGCCAACCAATTTAAGAATCAAGAAAAGTACATTAAAGAGCAGGAACGATTTATTGAACGATTCAAGGCGAAAGCATCGAAAGCAAGTGCAGTACAATCGAGGGTGAAAGCGTTAGCAAAACTTGATCGTGTAGAAGCAGTTGAAGGACCTTCGGCAGCAATCCGTGTCCGCTTTGCAGTTGACAAAAATCCGGGACGTGTAATACAGAAATTAGAAATCGAAGATAAACGCTATGGCAACCAAGTGATCTTCCATCGCACCAGTGCTGAAGTAAGTCGCGGAGATAAAATCGCTTTTGTTGGAGCTAACGGAAAAGGGAAATCGACATTATTGAGAATGCTCGACGGAAGTGAGTTATTCGAAGGAAAAGCAGAACCCGGTTACAATGTTGTTCCTGCCTTTTATGCGCAGCATCAATTAGAAAGTTTGAATAAAGAACATACTGCATTAGAAGAATTACAAGTTTTTGCTCCGGACGAAACCGATACTTATTTACGAGCATTATTAGGAGCCTTCCTTTTAAAGGGTGATGAAGTATTTAAAAAGATTAAAGTACTATCCGGAGGAGAGCGAGCGAGGGTTGCATTGGCGAAGACGATTCTGGCGAAAGCAAACTTCCTACTACTCGATGAGCCTACGAATCACCTTGACATGCAAAGTGTGAATGTATTGGTAGATGTCCTCAATAAATACGAAGGATCGTACGTTGTAGTAAGCCACGATAGATACTTCTTATCAAGAATTGCGAATAAAATCTGGCATATTGAAAATTACCAGCTAAAAGAATATCCCGGAACTTACGAAGAATTCGACATCTATCAAGAACAGAAAAAAAACGAAGAAAAGCAGGCACTTAAAGCTGCTAGTGCAAAGCCCGCTCCTGTTGTTGAGAAAAAGGTAGAACCTGCAGTCGACAAGCAAAAGCAAAACGATAAAAAAAAAGAAAAGCTGAAGCTTGAACAGCAAGTAAAAAAACTTGAAGAGAACCTTAACAAGTTGAAGATTAAACACGAAGAGTTATCAGAAAAAATGAGCGACCCTGAAATCTTCAAAGACGCTGTTAAATTCAAAGAACTTCAAGTGAAATATGCAGCAAGTGAAAAAGATGTCAAAGCAGCCACTGCTGAATGGGAAAGCACCTATGAAAAACTTCTTGAAATAGAATAATGAAAAAAGCGTTACTCGCACTAATTTTTATATTTCGGCTATACGCACCCGTTATGGCGCAGGAAGGCGATTATTATGATCCCTCATTCTTGCGTTATGAAAACCATGTATACAATCGAAATATAAAAACAGTGGTTTTTGAGCAATTGGGAATTCCATTATCGGATCCTGTTATCAATTTAAAGAGTAACGAAAAGTTAACACTTTCATTCGATGATTTGGGAGAAGATGTTAGTGATTACAGCTATCGCATTATTCATTGTGACCGAAACTGGCAACCTTCAGTATTATCGGAAAGCGATTATATTGGGGGATTTTATACTGATCACATTGCCAATTACAAGCAAAGTTTTAATACGATACAGCACTATTTTCATTTTAAGTTAGAGTTTCCGAATGAAAATCTTTACCCTCTGATATCGGGGAATTACTTAATGGTTGTATTCGACAATAGTGATCCCGATAAAATTGTTTTAACGAGAAGATTTTGGGTAGTAGAGAATATAGCTTCTATAGAAACGAATATTCATCGTGCGACTGAAATAGAATTAAGAAACAGCCACCAGGAAGTCGACATAAAAGTAAATACAGGTTCATTAAAAATCGGCAATGCATACAGTGATGCTCAATTGGTGATTGTTCAGAATAACAATCAATCGATGGCCATTAGTGATTTAAAGCCGCAATTTGTGCTCGACAAAGAACTCGACTACAACTACGACGAAGGGAATGTGTTTCAAGGAGGCAATGAATTCAGGAATTTCGACATACGTACGATCCGCTTCAAGACACAATACATAGAAGAATTCAGCATGGATCCGGTGAGTAAGATCACAACGGTTGAATTAAAGCCCGATCAACGTCGAGGAACGCAGCGTTACAGCACCGAAGATGATTTGAATGGCAGGTACCTCATAAAAGTGTATGAAGGGCGTGATGGCGATTTAGAAGGCGACTATCTAAAAGTAAAGTTCAAGCTACCTGTACTTGAACCCTTTGAAAACGGACAAATTTACCTTTACGGGCAATTAACGAATTGGGAAATAATTCCTGAAGCGAAAATGCAATTTGACCAAGATAACAATCAGTATTTCAACGAATTATACTTAAAGCAAGGTTACTATAATTATGAGTACCTCTTTGTGCCCAACAACTCAAAAAAGCCGGAAATAGCTGAAACTGAGGGTCAACACTACGAGACTCGTAACGACTACGCAATTTTCTTTTACACGAGGGAACCGGGGACACGGTACGACAAACTGAGCGGATATCGCAAGACCGGCAACTAATCGATTTACTTTTTCCCTTCAAAACTGAAGGTTGACCACCATAAAAATCGTGTTGGTCAAATTCTGTTGGGATAAATGAAATACTTGAATATTTTTGAGCATCAACGAAACCAAACTATGGGAGTATTCACAGAAATCACAGCAGGCGTAAAAGTGAGCGTAGAGACTTTTTATCAACCTACGCATAGCAATCCTGCTCAGTCGCACTACGTATTTGCATACAGAATTACTATCAAGAACGACAGTGAGAATGCCATACGTCTTAAACGACGTCATTGGTACATTGTTGATTCTGACAATACCCGACGTGAAGTAGAAGGAGAAGGTGTGGTTGGCGAACAACCGTACATCGCTCCTGGCGAGACGTACCGTTATGTATCAGGTTGTAACTTGAATACAGAGCTCGGTAAAATGTTTGGTACCTACCTTATGGAACGACAAATGGACAAGAAGCTCTTCTTCGTGAAGATACCCGAATTTAAAATGGTAGTACCATCAAAATTAAACTGACGATCAACCAAGTCGATGGAGGCCTCCCGTAATGGGGGGCTTTCGTGTTTTAGAGAGGAAACTGACGTCGGAACTCAGCGCAAACTACTCCTGCAGCGATAGCAACATTTAACGATTCAGCCTTCCCTCCTTTTTGTCCTGGGCCGGGAATTTTAATCGCACGATTTACAAATGGCAATAACATGGGATTCAATCCACGGCTCTCGTTCCCCATCAACACATAACCGTTTTCAGTTAAGCTTTCATGGTACATATTTTTACCTTCCAGCAAAGTAGCATAAACAGGCAATTTAGGTCCTGATGCATTTTTCACCAAAACATCAGGCAAAGCATCATAAATTACAGGAATACGGAAGATACTTCCCATTGTTGACTGAACGACTTTGGGATTAAAAACATCGACAGTATCGAGCGAGCAAATAACGGATTGGAATCCGAACCAATCGGCGATTCGGATGATTGTCCCCAAATTACCTGGATCTTGGATCTGATCGATGAGCAAATGCAACCCAGAGCTTGGAGCTGTAAAACGGTGATTATCATCGGGTAAAGCCACAACTGCAAGCACTTTATTAGGAGTTTGCAATGCACTTACCTGCTCCATTTCCTTTTCTGAAATTACCTCAACAGGAACAGAAATATGATTATCAGGGATCCAAGAAGCAAGGGCATACACGTTCAAAACTTTAAAATCAGAATGAAAAAGTTCATTCACTAATTTAGGCCCTTCAACAACAAAAGCACGCTCTTTCAAACGGAATTTCTTTTGTTGTAGCGAACGTAAAAAACTAATTGTTGCCTTAGATGCCATAAATCAGAGATTGGAATTAACTAGAATTGTATTTTTACAGACTTTGCATGGAGAATAGTCAACGGCGCAATATTTATAACGGAATCATCACCCTGGCAGTGATGTGCTTTACGTTATTCGGTTGTTCCGTAGTACGTGATGTTCCCGATGGTCAGCATTTGCTCAACAAAAATATCATTAAAACTGACCGGTCGGAATATCGAGAAAACATAGTTGCGGTAATCAAGCAAAAGCCGAACCGTAAAATTTTAGGATTATTCAGATTTCACCTTGGAGTTTATACGCTAGCCAATCACGGTAAAGAAACCAGATTAAAGAAATGGTTGAAATCGGCTATTGGCGAAGAGCCTGTTCTTCTCGATACCAACCTAATGCATAAATCGGCCGACCAGCTGGAAATATTAATGCAGAACTACGGGTATTTTCATACCGTAGTACTCGACACTGTAGTATATCACAAAAAAAGAGCAAACGTTTATTACAAATTTACATGCGGGAAGCCGTATCGATTTAGAAATCTCTCATACAAAATTCCTGACAGTACAATTTTAAATTATGTTAAAGAAGCGGATTCTTTAACCTTCATTCAAAAAGGAGAAATTTATTCTGCCTCTACATTACAAAAAGAACGAGATCGTTTAAATTTATTTTTAAGAAACAAAGGATACTCGGGATTTAATCCACAGTATATTCGATTTGTAGTAGACACAGGACTAAAATCAAATCAAGTAGACGTCATTTTAAGTATTCCTGATCCTCAAGTAAACTTCCGCGACACAGTAACGCTTGCGGCTAACCGAAAACATACAATCGGTGTAGTTAAAGAAGTACGAATTGAGATGGATTATGATCCTATTGTTGTAAAAGAATCTGCACATCTTGATAGTGTATGGTACAAAGGATATAAATTTATATCGAACACTGACAGTGAATATCTGTATAAGCCTGCGCGGATATTAGATCACATCTTTATAAAACCTGATTCACTATTTACACAAACGGATATTGACATCACCTATCAGCGACTTGCCGATTTAGGAGTATTTCGATTTGTGAACATCAAATATGAAACGTTGCCGGAGAAAGACAGTTTAGGCAGAAACAAACTACGATGCAGTGTATTATTATCACCACAAAACCGGCAAGATTACAAGCTGGAAGCAGAAGGCACCAATAGCGGAGGAAACCTTGGGGTATCGGGAAACATTGTTTACCGAAACAAAAACATGTTTAAGGGCGCCGAGTTATTTGAATTCAAAATAAAAGGCGGACTCGAGATACAAAGAAACTTCAACGACAACTCAGCAAGTTCACAATTCGGAGTCTTCAATACTTATGAATTCGGTCCGGAGTTAACATTAAATTTCCCGAGGGCACTTTGGCCATTCACCATTAGGAATCAGCGGAAAGTAAGTAATCCGATAACATCAATATCATTAGGATATAATGTACAAAGCCGACCTGAATATTTCCGTCGATTAATCAACACCTCATATTACTATACGAAACGAACATCGAAGTTCAATCGATTTTATTTCTATCCTGTAGAGATAAACTACTTAAAAGTAGATTTAGATTCAGCTTTCGAACAACAATTAATTAAACTTAACGATATAAATCTGTTAACGAGTTATACCGATCAGTTAATTGCCAACGGACGTGTATCCTATATCTTCAACAATCAAAATTTATCGAGGATAGGAAATTATGTTTACTTCAAAGTCAATTTAGAATTTGCCGGAAACAGCTTATCACTCCTACCCGATGACTTCTTCAAAATAGCAGAAGATAAGAGTCGCTATTTAACCAATGTAAGATATGCTCAATACATAAGACCTGACTTAGACTATCGCTTTTATAAGCAGTTCAACAAAAGATCAACTTTAGTAGCGCGGCTATCAACGGGGCTAGGATATGCCTATGGCAATTCAAAAATTGTTCCGTTTGAAAAAGCATTTTATGCCGGTGGTCCCAATGATATTAGAGCATGGAGATCGCGATCACTTGGACCCGGATCGAACACCAGTGTTGATTATTTTGAGCGCTTTGGAGAGTTCAAGTTAACGGGTAATGTTGAATATCGATTCGACCTGTTTAGATTCATCAAAGGAGCCATATTCACCGATATGGGTAATGTTTGGTTGATTAATACCAAGCTTGATCGTCCGGGAGGAATTTTAACGATGAAAGAATTCCCCGATGAAATTGCAATTGGATCCGGATTAGGAATCAGAGCTGATTTTACATTCTTCATTCTCCGATTGGATGGAGCGGTTCAGATCAAAGATCCCGCGATGCCGGTTGGAGACCGATGGGTATTTAGAGCAAACAAACTCAAAGATATCACGTTCAATTTTGGTATTGGATATCCATTTTAAGAAGCCAAAACAGGCATTTTTGGCCTAAATCGGCATGAAATTGAAAATATCTTACAACAAAATTGCAAGATCAAATTCCCAAAATTCGTCTGCTTTCGTGTTGCAACATTGACTTTAAGCTCAATTATTTTTAATCCAAAATACTACTTATCAATACTTTACGCCCGTAAAAAAATATATTGGGAAACGAATCGACTTGTTTATTTTTCAAATTCTTCGATTTTTATTTGAAAAAGGCAAATAAAACTTACAAAAAAATACCTGTTTTCCTCTAACCTAAGGCAATTGAGAACGTAAGAACGGGACTACAAGACCCAACCAAATTATGTTTTCTCAAAACAAAACAG
>JAKPPP010000086.1 GCA_029547265.1 Bacteroidota bacterium | reverse complement strand
GTTATAAGCGTAGAGCGCATTGTTGAGCGATGACAGCGCAAGGTCTTTTGCGGCAATCTCTTCTGGCGTAACGATATTGTCTCCGGCTATTATTGTATTAAGCGTAGTAAACAAGTTATCTTTAGCGGATGAAACAGCGTTGTATTTTGCGGTTAAATCGGCCAAGACAAGTGCATTTACAAATGGGTTGATGAGTAATTTTTCATAGCTCCCCTTCAAGCTTTGAAAGATAACCTCTACAGATTCTAAATCCCGTCTTAAGGAAACCCTTTCTCCTGAACTTAATACTCTGTCCGCAAATTCGTCATTCGTGAAGTCCTCTATCCTGCCTATTGCATCATGAAGGTCGTCTGTTACTTTATCGATATCGAAAGGACTCGCCCCCGCATCGGACGGGATATTTCCCTTGATCAATTGAGGCTTTAAAACATAAACAGGATGTTCGGCGTCAAAATATCTATATATCAGGCTTAACTTTACCTTCTTCTCTTTTATGGTGAATACTTCGTATGCTTTTGTCCATTGACCTTGTTGTACATCAACGTCAAATACTTCCCATTCGTTTGCTGCGTTTGCAAGTGCGAAGGTGAAAGTATTTCCGAAGTCGCTTTTAATGTAAGCCCAGAACGTGTATGTTCCCGCCTCAAGGACTATATCCTGAATGTAATTATACCCCGATATAAAGAATCTTTTCATCTTATCTCAAATATTATCTCAATTACTATATCACTAACGATAACGCCAATTACATCAGCAACTATGTCTTTCCAATCAAATCTTGAATCGATAATCTCCTTTACTATACCAATTCCTATCGCACCAACATTTGATAATAAAAAACACCATAAAATAGATAAATTGAACAAATAACAATATAAGAATATTGTTGGGGCGATTAAAAAGCTAATACTAAAATGCAATATTTTATCAGTTATTTTAATCATAGTTCTATCTCATCAATTGTTTTTAAATATTCTTGCTCGAGTAATTCTAAATCTGCAATTTCGCTTTCGAGAATATTTATTTGCTCCCTTGCATTTATTCTCGCCGCTTTTATTTCTTCCGACATCGGTTTATACGGTTCATCGTCTTGCCGAAGTGCTGCATAGTCGGTTCTATTCAATAGCGACCTATATTCGTGTATCTTTTGATACTTATTGTTTATTTCTTCTTTGTACATAATGTTTAAGTTTTAAGGTTCAAGTAGAAGAGCTGACACAATACGACAAT
>JAKPPP010000058.1 GCA_029547265.1 Bacteroidota bacterium | reverse complement strand
ATAAAGAATGATTGAGTTTTGGAGTTGAGGTTTTCTGTGTCATTCGGTACCCTGCGGTTTTCAACGCAATATGTATTTCGATTTTAATGACTCGAGGAAAGAAATCAATCGAAAACCCGTAAGTTTTCATTGATTTATAATGACCGAATTTTAGGTTTTATCTAGCTACAATATTATTGTTGAACGGTATATCCGAATCTCTATTCGAAGCGGAACGTCCGCCTTAAATTTTTGCGGATAGAACGATGAGAACGACAACGATAGAAAGAAACACTGCCCGAGACATGGAGCGTCGACGCAGGAGACGATTCAGGGAGAGTTTGTTTCTTTCCGTTGGAGTTGAAATCGTTCCCGCTAAAAAAATTACAGCGGCGGTCTTTTTGCTTACTTTTTCGACTGCAGGAAAAAGTAAGAGCCGTCGCGCGGCTACAGCGCGTTGGAAGAGGACTTCGGTTACTACGGAGTTTCTATTATTGGCAAATTTGTTTTCAATACAATATGCCCAAAAAAGACCAAAAACCTTCTGTTTGCCCATTAACTAAAACAAAAAAAGCAAACCATTTTTAAAAACGTTAACTAAACCTATTTCATCATTTCAACAATGGCTTTTGCCGCTTGTTCAGAGGCTCCCGGTCCGCCTAAAACACGTTCCAGTTCGTTGTAATCTTGCATCATTTTTTCGCGTCCCGCACCCGACAATATCTTTCTTAATTCAGCTTCAACATTTTTTTTGTTGAGTTCTTCTTGAATTAATTCAGTCACCACCATGCGATCCATAATCAAATTTACGAGTGAAATAAACTTGATTTTTACGAGTTGTTTTGCAATGACATAAGAAACGTAACTACCCTTATAACAAACTACTTCGGGCACTTTAAATAAAGCAGTTTCTAACGTTGCAGTACCGCTTGTTACCAATGCAGCGTGTGCAGCATTTAATAACGGATACGTCTCACCGAAAATCAAATTGATGTCTTTCGAACCGATATGTTCTTTATAAACTTCTGCAGTTTGTCCGGGTGCTCCTGCAATCACAAATCGGTATTCCGGAAATGAATCAACCACCGATAACATGATCGGTAATTTCACATCAATCTCTTGCTTGCGACTTCCTGGCAATAAAGCAATGAGCGGTTTATCGATTGGCAAATTCAGTTGTACTTGTCCCGCGTTTTCAGGTAATTTAAATTTAGCAATGGCATCGAGCAAAGGATGTCCCACAAACTTAACATCCATACCGAACTTTTTATAAAAGTCCTTTTCAAAAGGAAGAATTACCAGCATCAGATCAACATCTCGTTTGATCTTTTTCACACGCGACTGTTTCCACGCCCAAACTTGCGGAGAGATATAATAAACAACTTTAATTCCTTGTTGCTTAGCAAATTCCGCTATGCGTAAATTAAATCCCGGATAGTCAATTAACACCAAAACATCGGGAGCATAATCGAGAATATCCTTTTTACAGAAGTCGATATTTGAAAGAATGGTCTTGAGATTTTTAATCACTTCAAGAAATCCCATGAACGCCAAATCGCGGTAATGCTTTACTAATTCAGCACCTTCGGCTTTCATTAAATCGCCACCCCAACAACGGAAAGAAGCCTTCGCATCTTGCTTTTTTAGCTGATGTAGCAAATTTGCACCGTGCAAATCGCCTGAAGCTTCGCCCGCAATTACGTAATATTTCATCACAAGACTTTAAAGTAAACAACAACGAAAGCGTAAATAAATGTGGCAGCGATAACACCGCGCGCCGATTTATCCAACTGCAGTTGATAGAAAATAAAAAACATCAACAAGTTTAATATCGCACCTAAACTCAATACCGATATCGCTTTATTTATACGAACTACATGATCGATGAACGAATGTAATCCCATATAATTAAAGAATAAAAGATAATACAAATAGAAGCCCACGAAGGGAAGTACTAATCCGGGAATTAATCCCGTAAGAAATGCATCTTTCTTGAACATCAGTATTTTATAATCTATTAATTAAATTTTTACTTTATGCGTATAGACGTAAGCGATAGTAACTACAAAGGTAATAAGTAATACGCCACGTCCTTTTTCGGTTTGTTCTTTTGTAATCATCAGCCACCGGAATAAGAGCATATTCATGAATAACATGAGCAGTTGTATTCGCGGTGCAATCATGAATGGCGAAAGATTCAAGTACTTCATCCTAAGCCAATCGATGCTACTAATTAAATAGTAAGTTGAAATAAAAGTCATCATCCCCATCAATACTCCGTTGAAGATGCTGTCTTTTTTCAGCCATTCCATTTTACACTGTTTAAATGTAAGATCGCATGATGCGCAGTTAAATCGAAATGCACGGGAACAATCGACACATATCCTTTCGATAATGCCCATTCATCGGTATCTTCACCTTTATCGTTATTAATGAATTCGCCGGTGAGCCAATAGTATTTTCGTTTATTCGGATCCATACGTTCATCAAATTCTTCTTTCCATTTTGCGTTTGCCTGGCGACAGATTTTGATGCCTTTAATTTTGCTTAATGGCAAGTATGGGAAATTGACATTTAATAATGTCCCTTCCTGCAATCCGATTTTTAAAATATTCTTGGCAATGATCTTCACGTAATGCTTTGCAGCTGTGAAGTCCGAATCGAGACTAAAATTACATAAGCTAAATCCGATAGAAGGAATTCCTTCGATAGCACCTTCCATAGCTGCCGACATAGTGCCCGAATAAATTACGTTGATAGAAGAATTCGATCCGTGATTGATTCCCGATACCAGTAAATCCGGTTTACGATGCAACACTTTATTCACTGCCAACTTCACACAATCGGCGGGAGTTCCCGAACATTGGTATGATAACACACCCGGAAAAACATCCACTTTATCGAGGCGCAACGGTTTATTGATGGTGATGGCGTGACCCATTGCCGACTGGGGACTATCGGGCGCAACAACAACCACCTCCCCTATCGTTTTCATTACTTCAACTAAGTTCCGTAATCCCGGAGCCGTAATTCCGTCATCGTTAGAAATTAAGATGACAGGCTTCGATGATTTCACAACCGACTTCGACTTACGCGAACTTTTAACTGCTTTTTTTACCGCCATGGTAGGTATATTTTACGGCCACGAAGTTACACCGATAATTTAGGCAAGCCATAATGAACCAGACAAAACTTAATAACCTATTCCACAAAAAAACGGCTCCGAACCTAATCGGAGCCGTTACCTAAACAGCGTTACGCTTTAAACGTAACTAAAAATCAACTACCTAATTTTACTAAAGCAAACTATTAACCAATACTAATCTCTTTTGACTTCGGTTTAGCCGGTTCTGTTTTCGGAAGAACTACCATCATAATCCCGTGATTATAATTGGCTTGAATACCTTCCATATTTACATTTTCAGGAAGCGTAAAGCTTCTGGTGAACGATGTAAAGGAGAACTCTTTACGGCTGTATTTTTCTGTTTTCTCGTTTTGTTCTTGCTTCTTCTCTCCAGAGATAGTAAGTGTATTTTCTTCTACGCGAATTTTAAAATCTTCTTTCGCTAATCCCGGAGCAGCTAACTCAAGCGTATAAGCAGTATCGCTTTCCTTGATGTTTACCGATGGTGAACTCCATCTTCTAAAATCACTCGTTACCATTCCGTCGAAAATATCACCCCATAAATCATTGAATGCAGGGAATACGACTGGTTTTCTTGTTGCGTTTTCGTTTTGAAATTTAATTAGTGTCATGGCTTATAATTTTTTAAATGTTTACAGGCCGACTCTCAACTAATATACCAATCCGAAAAATCACATTTTTACATGTCAAATTGTCGTAAAATCAATAAAAAATACGTCAATTTGTCAAAATTAATGCTTAAACAACTGACTATCTGGCTTTTTGCTGAAGCATAGGAACGAAGCGAAATTTATCGAATTCGAAGATTTCGACCTCTTTTTCCGACTTTTTAAGCACGGTAGTCATTACCTGTTCAGCCAAAATATCGCCTACGGGAATCACCATTAGTCCGCCGATTTTCAACTGAGCCACAAGCGCTGCAGGGATTTCCGGAGCTCCGCAAGTCACCAAAATTTTATCATAAGGACCATACGAAGCCTGACCTTTAAATCCGTCGCCATAAAACGACTTAATTGTAAAATACCCGAGTGATTCAAAGCGTTTTTTAGTGGCATCGTGTAGAGGGCGATGACGTTCAATCGTAAACACTTTAGCTCCTGTTTCGGCTAAAACACAACTCTGATATCCCGAGCCGGTACCAATTTCGAGCACCTTCTCCCCTTTTACAGGATCGAGTAACTGCGTTTGGTAAGCAACAGTGAAAGGCTGAGAGATAGTCTGCTCACAATCAATAGGAAAAGCCTTATCCTGATAAGCATATTCGAGGAAAGCATTATCCATAAAAAGGTGACGCGGAATCTTACCTATCGCATCTAAAACCAATCGGTTAGTTATTCCTTTCTCCTTAAGAAGATCTACTAATTGTCGCCTTAACCCTTGATGGCGGAAGGTATCATTCACGTTCACTTTGCGAAATTATAGATTGCATCGGTAGAGAAAGATAAAAATGTTCTCATCTTCCGTCATGTTTTCAACAAGGAGAGATTGAAAAATGCTGTAATTTCGCACAAAATTTCAGGAATGTTAAAGATCGGCGTTTTAGGAGCGGGACATCTGGGTAAAATTCATATCCGTTTGATTCAAGAACTACCTAAATATGAATTAGTAGGATTTTATGATCCGGATCCGAATACGGCGCAGCAAGTGCCGGGAGTTACTTATTTTGACTCCATCGACCGATTATTACAATCGTGCGACGTGATTGATATTGTTACGCCTACCGTGAATCACTACGAATGTGCCGTAAAAGCTTTACGTCTTTCAAAACATATTTTCATTGAGAAGCCTCTGGCGAATACTGTTGCCGAAGCCAAAGAAATGATGGGATTAGCAGAGGAAGCGAATGTGAAGGTGCAAGTGGGACATGTAGAGCGTTTCAATCCCGCATTTAAGTCCGCCGTTTCTTATATCAAACAACCTATGTTTATCGAGACACATCGCCTAGCGCAGTTTAATCCGCGAGGAACCGATGTTTCGGTAGTACTCGACTTAATGATTCACGATATCGACATCGTATTAAGTACAGTAAAATCGACTGTCAAGAAAATCAGCACCAGCGGAGTGGCTGTCGTGAGTGATACTCCTGATATCGCCAATGCTCGCATTGAATTCGACAATGGATGTGTGGCCAACTTAACTGCCAGCCGTATCTCCTTAAAGAACATGCGTAAGACGCGATTCTTCCAGAAAGATGCTTATATCGCTGTCGACTTTTTAAAGAAAGCTACCGAAGTAGTACGACTTAAAGAAGTTGACGGTACTCCTGATCCGTTAGCCCTCACCATCGACTTAGGTGAAAACAAAGGATCAAAGCAGATTTACTTCGAAAATCCGAAAGTTGAAGAAACCAACGCAATAAAAGAAGAGCTGGATTCGTTTGCTGATGCAATTTTAAACGACCGAAAACCGTTAGTACCTATCGAAGACGGTTATTCAGCCTTAGTCGTTGCTCATCAAATTGCCGATAAATTGAAATCATTACCGGCAATCGTTTCCTAACCTACCACCTACTATGTATTCATTCCGTACTAACTTCTTTCTGTTCATTATTGCTATTGCATTCACCATGCAAGGCTGTAACATGATTAATCCGGATGAACCACAACCTGCATACTTGGAAGTGAATCACGTAACCGTGAGCTCTAATTATCCGAGTCAAGGAAGTAATTCAAGCAAGGTGAAAGATGTTTGGGTGTATATCGACGGACAATACCTCGGAACTTTTGAATTACCTGCGAAAATTCCTGTACTTGAAGAAGGAAACAAGCAAGTGATTTTACTTCCCGGCATTTACGAAAACGGAATTGCTGCTACTCGTTCTGCCTACCCATTATATAAAGGTTATACTACTACACTCAACTTCACTCCCGGAAAAACAACATTAGTTGATACTTTCCCCGTATCATATTATCCTGCGTTATCTTATACTTGGTACGAAGATTTTGAAAAAGATACCAGCGGTGGAGGAATAAGTATGGAAACAACAACCAATTCGTTGGCGGGATTAGCAATTGACTCAACAATTGTTTACGAAGGACAAAGAAGTTTGAAACTTGAAGCTACTTCAAGCAATTATATCATCGAAGTTACAAGCGTAAATGATGGCTACTACCTTCCGAGAGGAAAGGACATCTATTTAGAAGTAAATTACAAAAGCAACCACGCGTTTACAGTTGGTTTAAAAGGAATCTTATCGAGTGATACCAGAAATATTCCGGTGATCCTCTTTAATCCGAGTACCGACTGGAACAAAACCTATATTAACCTAAGCAAGTTCGTGAATGCGAATTTCGACGTATCAAAGTTTAAAGTTTATTTCTACATGCAGTTAGAAAGCGGTGAATCATCGGGGACTTTATACATCGATAATGTGAAGCTGATCAGTAACTAATGAATCGAGTATTACAAATTACAAAGTACGTTTTCGCCGATTTGCTGGCAGCTACTTTGGCCTGGAGCATCTTTTATCTCTATCGTAAGTTGGAGATAGAATCGGTGTTGTACGGATATAAGCTACCTCTTCAGCCTGATAAAAATTTCTTTATGGGCGTCACCGTTCTCCCGGTTGCTTGGGTGATTGTGTATGCCTTAATGGGGACGTATAATGATATCTATCGTAAATCACGTTTAAAGGAATTTGGACAAACACTCATCGTTGCGTTGATTGGTTGTTTAATTATTTTCTTCTCGCTTTTACTCGACGATGTTATAGTATCATACCGTAGTTATTACAGCACTTTTATGGCGCTGTTCTTACTCCATTTCCTGATTACGGCACTATTCCGTTTCTTCATCACCACATTCACTGCTCGTAAAATTAAGAGTCGTAAAATCGGATTCCCAACGCTTATCATTGGTAGTTCGCAACGTGCCGTTGGATTATATACCGAACTTGAATCAGAACCTTTGAGTCAAGGATATAAATTCGTGGGATTCATCCATATCGATCATAACAACGGGAAATATTTCAAAGATAATTTACCGCATTTAGGAGGATTGGAAGACCTTTCACAGATCATCGATCAGTATAAAATAGAGGAAGTTATTATTGCCATCGAATCGTCGGAACACGAGTTCATCGGACGAATTATTAATGAGCTGGAAGATAAAGACCTGATCATTAAAATCATGCCCGACATGTACGATATCCTCTCGGGTTCGGTAAAGATGTCGTCGATTTTCGGATCACCATTGATCATTATCAATCCGAGTTTAATGCCGGTATGGCAACAATCGTTTAAGCGCATCATCGACATAGTTGTATCAATGCTCTTTTTATTCTTGTTATCGCCGGTTTATATTATCACTGCCCTTATCATTAAAACCGGTTCCCGCGGACCAATATTCTTTGCACAAGAACGAATTGGACTTCACGGAAATCCGTTTACCATTTATAAGTTCCGTTCAATGTTTGTTGGTGCCGAAAAAGGAACACCAATGTTGAGCAGCTCTTCCGATTCACGCATCACTCCTTTCGGTAAGTTCATGCGCAAAGTGCGACTCGATGAAATCCCTCAGTTTTACAATGTGCTTATCGGCGATATGTCGCTAGTAGGTCCTCGTCCCGAGCGACAATACTTCATCGACCAAATCATGCAAGAAGCGCCGCACTATCGACACCTGCACAAAGTTCGTCCGGGTATCACCTCATGGGGACAAGTAAAGTACGGATACGCAGAGAACGTAACGCAAATGATTCAACGACTCAAATACGATATCATTTATATCGAAAACATGTCGCTCGCCCTCGATTTTAAAATTCTTTTTTACACCGTGCGTACCATTCTTCAGCGAAGCGGGAAATAATAGGCCGGAGATTTAGATGTCTCTTTAAAATTTCGGTGATTTAGTATTTCCTAAAATATTTGAGATCTTATTCAATTTTGGATTTTGAATCTTGAATTTTGAATTTTATTCGAAAATAATCTGCGTAAATCTTGTAAATCTGTGTCATCTGCGGCCAATTAAGCGAAGCGGAAAATAAAATCAATGATAGGGTGAGTGAATGAATGAGTGGATGAATGATTGAATGAATTTTGTGGTCATTGAATCGTATATAAATAACGCGCCAACCACCATCGGCGCAAGCAATCCTTTTAAATCCTTTTTAAATCCATTTAGCTTCGATGTGCTTGCACTATCGGAGCGAATCTGTGTTCATGATAAATCTAATTGAAACCTAAAAGGTAATTCAGTAACAATTACCAGTAATCATAAAAAACCATAATTATCATAAAAATCAGCGGCCCATTAAATAACGCGCCAGCCACCATCGGCGAAAGCAATCCAAAATTCAAAATTCAAGATTCAAAATTCATTTTTCACATTTAAACACCTTCAACTCCACATTTATCCTCTCAAAAACACCTCTGATATGCTCCTCGGCGGTGTCGGTAATAAATAGTTGTCCGAAGGTATCGTTACTCACCAACTCCATCAAACGAGTAATTCGGTGAATATCGAGCTTATCGAAAATATCATCGAGTAATAAAAACGGCTTCACCCCACTCGACTCTTTTATCAATTCAAACTGCGCCAGTTTTACAGCCAATACAAACGATTTCTGCTGCCCCTGCGATCCAATCTTTTTCACGGGATAATTATTCAACAGAAGCTCTAGATCGTCGCGGTGAACACCCACCGAAGTATACTGAAGCATCAAATCGCGGCTATGCGTTTTTTGCAATAAATCGAGCAATGGTTCATTGTGCAACTTCGATTCATATCCGAAGCTCACCTGCTCACTATCATCGGTCAAGTATGCATAATAGCGATTAAACACCGGTACGAAACGAGCGATGAATTCCTTTCGAGCTTCATAGATGCGGGTTCCGTAAGTAGCCAACTGTTCATCCCATATCTGCCACATCGAAGCCTCAACATATCCACCCTTCCCTGCTTGTTTTAAAAGCGCGTTACGCTGCTGCAGGACTTTGTTATAATTCACTAAATTCTCGAGGTAAAGATGATCGTATTGGCTAATGATACTATCCATTAACTTACGACGCTCATCACCGGGACCAGTTATCAACTCCTGGTCGATTGGTGCCACCATCACCACCGGCAATAATCCGATATGCTCACTAAATCGCTGATATTCCTTCTGATTTCGCTTAACAATCTTTTTTTGTCCCGCTTTCATCCCCACAAAAACATCATCGCTATTATCATCTTGTCCCAAATGGAACTTCCCCGCAATCGAGAAAAAAGCTGAATCGTGACGTATATTTAAGCTATCGGTAGAATGAAAATAGCTTTTGCAGAGGCATAAATAGTGAATGGCGTCAAGTACATTGGTTTTTCCGCTGCCATTAGCACCTGTGAGGGCATTGGCTCCGGGACTGAAATCAAACTCAGTTTCCTCATAATTTTTAAAATTGAACAGCGTTAAACGACTTAAATACATGACGGCTCAAAAGTACGATTTTAATTGCGTTGGGAGTGGATTTTGGGGATATTGGATATTAGATATTAGATATTTGATGTTAGATATAGGATGTTGGATTTTTGATTTTTGATAATGGATTTTAGATTTTTGATATTGGCAATTGATGAATGAGGAATTCTACCGGAATATTATTCCATTAAACCGCCAAAGATCTCGCTTTGCCCCTCATTCAATCATTCAGTCATTCATTCCCTCAGTCATTCAATCATTCACTCAACCAATCATTCAGTTCTCCCCCATTCAAGACATTGATCCCTAAAAAATTAAAAAATCTTTTATGGAATTTTTGGACTTTATGCATCGGGTGCTTAGAAATCTTAATTTTGACAAATATGAAGAGCCCAATTCAAATGAAAAAGACCTTAGTAGCCATGCTGCTTATTTTAAACAGCTCGCTTTTGTTCTCGCAAGAGAGAATCAGAATCAACAACACCGACATTAAAGAGGTGAAAATTTACCAAAACGGAGCCCTCGTTACCAGAACGGGAAAAGCCATGGTAAGCACAGGAAATCAAGAAGTAGTATTCGATGGACTATCGCCTTATATCAATCCCCAAAGCATTACGGTTAAGGGCTTAGGCGACGCTACGATCCTTTCTGTCAATTATCAGCAAAACTATCTTACTGCTAATCGCAAAACGAGAGAGCAATTGAATCTCGAAGAACAACGCGATTCGGTGCAATACAAACTCAGCCAAGTAAACAATAAGATTGCTGTTTTAAATGAGACCGTGACTGTTTTACAAGCCAACAAATCGATTGGAGGAAATAACAACGGAGTGATGGCCGATGAATTAGAACCGGTAGTTGAATATTTCACTAAGAAGATGATGGCTTTAAAAGACGATATCCTCGATAACAGTCTTCGTCAGAAAAAGCTTCAAGAGCAAATCAGCAAAATCGATAATCAGCTTAACGAAATCAACGCTCGCAACAACCAACCGGAAGGAAACATTATTGTAACTGTTGATGGTAAATCTAAAACGCAAGCTACATTCGAATTCAGCTATCTCATCGAAAGCAATGTCAACTGGCAGCCTTTTTACGATTTAAGAGTGAAAGATGTGAAGAGTCCTGTTGAAATTGTTTTCAAAGCTAAAGTGAATCAATCAACGGGCGAAGACTGGAAGAATGTTGCGCTTACGCTCAATACAGGTAATCCCTCACAAAGTGGCGACAAACCGGTTTTATATCCTTGGGTAGTAGGATTTTTACAGCCAATTGTACAAACAAGAGGAGCGCGTGGAGATGGATATGTAGTGAATGGAATAGCTAACGGAGCACCGGTAATGATGATGGAAAAAGAGGCCACTGAGGATCAAAAAGTGATGATGTGGGATATGGCAACAGTCACCCAAAATCAATTAAACGTAGCGTATGAAATCCCGGGACACTATACCATCTTAAACGGAAGCAGTGAGACGCAAGTAGAAATACAACATTATACCACAAATGCCAACTACGAATATGTAGCGGTACCGAAAATCGATAATGATGCATTCCTCACAGCGCAAATTACCGAATGGGAGAATTTAAATCTATCACCGGGACAAGCCAATGTTTACTTCGATGGAGCTTATGTAGGACAATCATTTATCAATCCTGTAGAAACCAACGACACATTAACACTCTCATTAGGACGTGATCAACGCATCACGTTTAAACGAGAAAAAGTAAAAGAACTCACCTCATCGAAACTATTCGGAGGCAGCAAAGAAAAATCGTTTGCATACGAGTTAACAGTTCGTAATACTAAAAAAGAACCTATCACTATTATCGTAGAAGATCAGGTGCCATTGAGTCAAGAAAAAGACATTGAAATTAAGGTAAGCGAGCTTAGTGGAGGAATTCAATTCACGGGCAGCGGAATAGTAAAATGGAAAATCACCCTTCAACCGGGCGAATCAACCAAGAAAACCTTAAGTTACTCAATAAAATATCCGAAAGATAAACAACTGAGTGGGTTGTAATAATATATTTAGAATAAATAAAAGGGTTGTCGATTTGACAACCCTTTATTATATCTCATAAACTACAGGATCAATAAAACAGGGTGATTTTTCGAGGTGCTCTACCCTCCCGTCAGGGAAGGTTGCATCGAACTTAATACGTTGTCCTTTTTTGTAATTGTCCATTATCACTTTCTTGCCGTCTTTCGAGAGCTCTCCACGAATGGGTTCGTTGGATTTATCGTATCGAAGGTTGTCGATTGATTTTACAGGATTCTCGAGGTTGAACTGGTATCTGCGCAGTGCATCGGGAACAAACAGAGAATCGTTGCGCAGCGACTGTGCTTGTACCGCCGAAAAGGTAATCGACACCAAAAATATTAGAAGTAAAACCCGTCGTTTCATTCTGCAATGTACAAATTTTTCATCATTTCAATCGGCTATTTCGTCGTTTTGGCGGGCAGAATTGATATTTCATGCTTTTGGCTTTAAAAAGTAGTTTCTATCTCCTATTTTCATCCCCGAAAAGAAAAAAAAACATTTACAATGGCACATGATATTGATTACAAAATTATCGGCGACGATATTCAGGTAGTAGAAATTGAACTAGATCCCGCAGAAGGCGTTCGCGCTGAGGCAGGCGCCATGCTTTACATGGAAAATGATATTGACATGCAAACAGGTACCGGCGGCGGCATTTTAAAGGGCTTGAAGCGTATGATTACCGGTGAGAGTTTCTTTATTACTTCATTTACCAATAATGGGTCGGTGAAAAGAAAATTGGCTTTTGCGGCTCCTTATCCCGGAAAAATCATTCCTATTAACCCCGCCAACTACGGCGGTAAATTCCTTTGTCAGAAAGATGGTTTCTTAGCCGCAGCTCAGGGTATTGATATCAATATTGCTTTTACGAAGAAAATCGGCGCCGGACTATTCGGTGGTGAGGGATTTATCTTGCAAGAATTGTCGGGCGACGGAAATACTTTCATCCATGCCGGAGGAACAATCTTGAAGCGTCAACTCGCGGTGGGAGAACAATTGAGAGTCGATACAGGCTGTCTGGTGGGACTAGAAACATCGGTTGACTACGATATTAAATTCATCGGCGGATTTAAAAACGCATTGTTTGGCGGTGAAGGATTGTTTTATGCAGTGCTAACCGGTCCGGGTTTAGTATACCTTCAAAGCGTACCTTTCTCTCGCCTGGCAGACCGAATTATATCAGCTAGCCGTTATGGCGGTGGACGTGAAGAGTCGCGCGGATTAGGCGGTATGCTAGGCGGATTCATTAGCGGAAATGAATAGATAAAATTAAGGGATGCCGTCTTGCGATGGCATCCCTATAAATTGCAAACGTGGTCAACGAGGACCACGAATGCTCAATCAAACCATAAAAACACCTCTTGCGTTCACCGGACTAATTCAAGTCGCTTGTGAACAATTTTCTCACCATTCTCTATAGAGTAATAATAGACCCCCGGGGGCATGTATTTTCCATCAAGTTCAAAACGATTAATCGTTTCTTTTTCCACCTTACCGCTGTATATTACATCAATCAACTTACCGTCTTTTGTAAATAAGCGCAAGGCAATTGTTTCATCTTTATCCGCTTTGTAAAATATACTAGTTTCTCCCCTGAAAGGATTAGGATAAGCCATAGGATACGACGATACTGATAATGATGAAAGGCACGATTTTCCTGCTACAGGAATATCAATATTTCCTGCACGCACTGTTGCATCCGGGAGAGATAACATCGCTGCCGTCATCACTAAAAATAGTCCTATCTTTCTCACAATGCATGCAAGTTATATCAACCAAAAAAGCCATGATCGTTTTTTGTGTAAACTTCAGAAAATTGGGGGTGAATGTCGGTTGAAGGGGATTAAATGGATGATTTTGTTTTTGTTCATCTAAAATTTGATGATTAAATCATAGTTACTAGTAATTTCAATATTGATTATTGGAAAATATCAATTAACTTATAATTAGGATTTTGGCACTATTCGTAATGGCGATAAGTAATTTACCTAATAAATTTAGTATTTGCACCGCCGAGGGGGCCTTCTTTTATATGTCTTTAAACAAAATGAAAGAAAAACTATCTTCTCGAAAGCATTCGCGAGTGGTTTAATCTTTTAATCCTTCGCTTACCGAATCAAACTTATTCCTTGCAATACCCAATTTTTGAAACAGTATATCCGAATCTCTTCTCGGAGCGAATCGTCCGCCTTAAATTTTTGCGGATAGAACGATGAGAACGACAACGATAGAAAGAAACACTGCCCGAGACATGAAGCGTCGACGCAGGAGACGATTCAGGGCGAGTTTGTTTCTTTCCGTTGGAGCTGAAATCGTTCCCGCTAAAAAATTTACAGCGGCGGTTTTTTTGCTTACTTTTTCAACTGAAGGAAAAAGTAAGAGCCGTCGCGCGGCTACAGCGCGTTGGAAGAGGACTTCGGTTACTCCTGTATTTCTATCATTGTATAAGTCAATTGATATTACAATTGACATTATAAAGGCTTAAATGCAAATTATAGATTTCTACTTGATATTCTATCCAAAGAAGAAGAAAAATATTACTTAAAAGGATTGCGCTGCACCCAATCGCCTGCCGGTTCGTCAGGTAAAAAATGACAAATCAACGAATTAACAACTCGATTTTCAAAACGTATATACGCATTATAAGTCACCGGCACCGCCCCTACCGTCGACTTCATCTCCATCGCTGTTCTGCCGAAGGAAACATGATTCATCGATTCCTGAATACCCATCTCTATAAAATCATACAGGATATTCTGATATAACGCGTGGCTCTTATTATACTTATAATCGATACCGATATGATGTGCTTCGAGCGATTTCCCGTTCTTGATTCCGCAGAGGAAAGCGATGATTTCTCCATTCTCGATATAGGCTTCCATCACTAACTTATCTGGCATATACATCATCAGATTTTTGAGATACAAAAAGCTACATTGCATCAAGCGAATCGGACTCTTTTGTTGCACCGATTTATAGAGGAACTCAAGACGATCGTAATGTTCTTCAACATCGGCAAGCGATAATTGCTTGATCGAAGTATCCGCTAATTTTTTCCTCACATTATTAGTGCGCACGCGGTATTTCGACGACATCGCTGCCAAGTAATCGCTGAACGACTTCCAACTCGGAGCGAGATCCATTTCCATAATAGGATCCATTATCATTGAATGGAACTTATCTTTCTTTAGCAATGGTCCTAAGGCATCCCGATCGGCTTCAAAATCTTTTACAATCATGGCAGCCACCTTCCCCGACTTAGATAGATCCTGTTTCACTTTCGTGATCGTCTCTAATAAGGCTTGATGATTTCCGCTACCGCAATAAAGTCCGTGATTTCCACTCATCAACATATTACCGCAAATCACCAAGTAATGTGGTTTGTTTCGCTGAATACCAAAGATAAACTTATCGAGCACACCCGATAATCCCGTAAGCACTTTGCCATACGGATCGAGGTTTACGATCGACTCTAAATCGCGCGTCGACAAATCAAGCAACTGAAAATACTGAAACTGAAAGCTGCCATCCTTCAAAGGATGTAAGTAATAACGAAACGACAGTCCCTGAAACCCGGCACGCTCTATACTCCTGAAATATTCCGCATTAAGGAATACATTGGAAATGGGATGCAGGACAAAAAATTCGGGATCTATCTTATCGATAGAATCAAAGAAGCCCTCTGTTGAGAGAAGGCTTCCTTGATATTTAGTATTTTCTTTTTTAGCGATCACGGTAATAGAACAGTCGAATACAAAAACAGTTTATTGCAAAACTCAAAAACTATTTCTTTTTCTCTTCCATCATTAACTGACGGATGTATTTAACCGGTGCTGAGCCATAGCTTAAGAACTTCTCATGGAATTTCTTTAAGTCGAAATTAGGATCCGATTTTTTAATGTCTTCTCTTAAGTCGTAGATCTCGCTAAATCCGGTGAAATAGCTCGTCAACTGAACTTGCGACAACTTCACGCGACGCCATTTACCTGCGGCCTCTGCTTGCTGTTGGAAAGCGCCATCAACCAACAATTTCATGGCATCTTGCTCACTCATATTGTTTACGTGAACACTATAATCGAGAATAGTATTGCAAACAGAACGCAAATGCCATTTGTAATACATCAACCACATTTCAGGTTCATTGTTTCCGTAACCGCTCTCTAACATCATTCGTTCTGAATACACAGCCCATCCTTCTACCATTGCTCCATTACCCATTAAACTCTTGATAATTGATGGAGAATTATTGCTGTAAACTAACTGCGTATAATGTCCCGGAATAGCTTCGTGGATATTCAAGATTTGCAAAATATAATAGTTGTATTCTCTCAAATAGCTCTCTGCTTCCTCCGGAGAATATCCCGTTAACGGCGACACATTATAATACGTATTTCCGCCTTTATCATAAGGACCGGGAGCCGAAATTGAAGCCCCTGCTCCACTTCCTTCCATATAAGCAGGAGTCTTGCGTACCACCAATGGTTTAGAAGGATCGATATAGATTAAGTTTTTATCATTGATAAATTTCACCAATGTAGGAATTTGCGCTTCTATCGATTGCAAGAATGAATCGCGGTTAACATGCTTCAACGAAAGCTTATCGATCATCTGACGGATGAGCTGTAAACTATCGGCAGGCATAGGAGCTTTTCCGAAATATTTAGGCCATAATTGACGACTAAGATTCGCCATTTCATGATGCAATTCAGCTTTACGATTTACTGCTTTTTCATAGATCGACTCAGCAGTGTATCCGCTGGCAATATCGAAATCGAATTTCTTATCATATAACTCTTTCCCGATACGGAAGCTACGGCTATTTTCAGGAGTCATCGTTTTTCTTTTCTCTTTCAACCACGCAGCATAATCGAGCATTGCCGACTTCGCCGAATCGGCATAAGCCAAGAGATGCTTTTTAGTATCAGCAGATAATCCCGATGCAGCTACTGAGTCGGCCAACGACTTACCAAAAACTTCTTCTACCGACCCTTCGTGTTGCATGATAGCAAGATCAGTATGCTCGATAGTAGGTTGTGTAATTTGTGATTTCGCAGCGGCATAATAAGCTTTCACGTTCACTAAACGTTTGTCGAACATCGCCAAACGAGCATCCAGTTTATCGTAATTTCCATTGAGGATTTCAGCAAATTCACCGGCAACATTAAACGAAGCAGGATTCCATTCAAACGACTTAAAAGCAGTGTCGTACCAAATATTCGACTTCAGGTAATCGCGCATCATCCACAAATCCGTTTTATTGGATTGTGATAATTTATTCTCGTCGAATTTAGCCAAGCTATCAAGCATAGCATGGTACTGTTGATCGGTAGCAGCACGAGCGGCAGCATCAGGAATCAACAGTAAGCTGTCGTATTTATGGAAACCGGCATAGATAGCTGCAGAAGGGTTCGTCTCCCACATTTTCTCGACAAATCGTCCTTTGTAAGCCTCAAAGTCGGCATCAGTAGAAGCTGTAGAGCCCATTTTATTCCCCGAACAACCGGCAATTGCTAATCCTGCCGCTATACAACCTATCAGAAAGTTCTTTTTCATAGTTTTCGTTTGTATTTGTGGCATATCTTACCACAATCTTCACGAAATTAATCTTTATTTTGCAGCCTATGAAATCGCTACGACTTACAGCTCTCTTTTTATTCGCCATTATCAGCGCGGGAGCACAACCAATGAAATATCCACAGCCGAAAAAAATTGAACGAGTAGACAGCTATTTCGGACATTTCGTATACGATCCTTATCGCTGGATGGAAAACGATCATGCCCCGGAAACTGAAAAATGGGTGAAAGACGAAAATGAAATTACAGATAACTATCTGAATACTATACCTTTTCGTCAGGCGCTAAAAGACAGCATGAAGGCCTTATGGAATTTTAACAAATACTCATTGCCAATAAGAGCCGGAAGTTCTTATCTGTATTATCGGGATGACGCGAATTTGAATCAGCCGGTCTTATATTACATGCGATCGCTTGAATATGTGCCGATGGCATACTTCGATCAAAATAAATTATCAGCCGACGGAACAACACATATTACAGAAACAACGGCCTCCGGCGATGGAATGCATCTAGCATTTCAAGTTGCCAATGCCGGAAGCGATTGGAATGTTATGCGTATTAAAGAAACAAAGACAATGAAATCACTTCCTGAAGTCTTAAGAGGAGTGAAATTTTCAAATACTGCATGGTATAAAGACGGTTTCTTTTATAGTCGTTATGACTCAGAAAACAGTGATTCGATGTACACCGCAAAGAATGAATACCACAAGATTTACTATCACAAATTAAACACTGATCAAAGTAAAGATTCATTGGTATTTGAGGATAAAGAACATCCGTTGAGAAACTTTTCGGCAGCAGTAAGTGAAGATGAAACAATGCTGATCATTACTGGTTCAGAAGGCACGAGCGGCAATAACGTAGTTATACAACCATTAACAGGTACTAAGAGAGTATTTAACACAATCGTAAAATCATTTAATAATGATTTTGAGTTCATCGGATTAGTGAATGGTAAATTATTATTCATTACCGACTTTAAAGCACCGCATAAAAAGATCATCCAAATTGATCCGAAATTTCCATTGCCAGCTATGTGGAAGGATTTAATTCCTGAGTCGAAAGATATTTTGCAAGGAGCTATAGTGAGTTTTAAGAATATTGTGGCTCATTATATGCATGATGCCATGAGTAAAATGTTAATGTATGATTTCACAGGATCTCTTAAAGGCGAATTAACTACTTCGATGATTGGTACAGTCGACGGATTGGCTGGGTCACAAAAGGATACGAATCTATTCGTCTCTATCTCTAATTTCACTACCCCTTCTCATGTTTATCGCTATAACATGTATACGAGCAAGAGGTACGATCAATTCAAAACTCGTTTGCCGTATGATCCACAAATGTTTGAAACTAAACAGGTGTTTTACACTTCAAAGGATGGCACTAAAATCCCCATGTTTATAGTGCATAAAAAAGGTGTTACTCTCGATGGTAACAACCCTACTCTACTATTTGGTTATGGCGGATTTAACATTAGCAAGACTCCCGAATTTAAAGCTGAACGTTTAGTATTTTTAATGAGTGGCGGCGTATTTGCCATGCCTTGTTTGAGAGGTGGCGGCGAGTATGGTAGCGAATGGCATGAAGCAGGAACGAAGTTGAAAAAACAGAATGTGTTCGACGATTTTATTGCTGCTGCAGAATATTTAATTAAAGAAAAATACACGAACCCTTCGAAGCTCGCTATCAGCGGTCGCTCGAACGGCGGATTATTAATAGGTGCTGTGATGACGCAGCGTCCCGAATTATTTAAAGTAGCTCTTCCTGCGGTGGGCGTAATGGATATGTTACGTTTCCACAAGTTTACAATCGGTTGGTCGTGGACAGGAGATTATGGCAGCAGCGAAGACAGCACTCAGTTTAACGCGCTATATGCTTATTCACCACTGCACAATTTAAAAGAGAATGTTGAATATCCTTGTACCATGGTAACCACAGCAGATCACGACGACCGTGTTGTTCCTGCACATTCGTTTAAGTTCGCGGCTACCCTACAAGAAAAATACAAAGGCGATCGTCCGATGTTAATAAGGATAGATTCTAACGCAGGCCATGGAGCCGGAAAGCCAAAATCGAAATTGATTGATGAGCAAGCTGATATTTTTACCTTTTTATTTTATAATTTAGGCATGTCATTATGAGAAAAAACATTTTTTATTTGCTGATATTCATCGGACTTTCAACGTTATTTAATGCCTGTACTAAGGAAGAAGACGATGGCATGGATTTTAAAATCAATGGATTAAAAAATCTTGCCCTTTATCCTACCGATAGCATCAGCAGAACCGTTACGGTATTATATCTTGGCGGAAAACACGAAGAAGTTCACTTTTCGGTAACGGGACTACCCACTGGAACAACCATAAAGTTTAGTCCGAATTCAGGAACTGCAGATTTTGCATGCACGCAAACAATCGTTACTAACCAAACCGATACAGGTAGTTACTCCATCACCGTTACTGCTACTGCCGAATCAGGTAAAGCGTTTTCACGCACCTTCGTATTGCAAGTTTCTGCAAAGCCGAATATAAGTCCAACACTTAATCTCAACGGACCATCATCAATCGACATCGTGCTAAACTCCACTTACTTAGAGCCGGGAGCAACTGCAATTGATCCGGAAGATGGAAATCTGAATTCATCGGTTTTTATCAGCGGAACTGTAAATGCTGATTCTGTAGGAGTATATACTATCAGCTATGTCGTATATGATTCAGGAGGATTAAAAGATTCGGTTACACGATCTGTGCATGTTTTGAATTCACTTAACTATTTATCGGGACAATATACTTGCATGACAGTAACAGGCCTCGATACTACTCACTGGACCACCACTATTCAAGCGGGAGTAACAGTTAATAATACGTTGAAAGTCTTTAAAATCGGTGATAGCTACCTTGCTGATCCAATAATCACCTTTGATCCCGGTACTTCAACCTTTGCATTTTCTACTCAATCTTTTTATTGCTTGACGCCGATCGACACCTCGGTACATAGCTTTACAGGAATAGCAGGAACACTCACACAAGTAGGTCAATCCTATAAAATCCAGCTCGATTATAGCGATGTGTATACCGACACTTTAGGAGTACTACAAAATATTACGCGACGCGATATTTACATTAAATAATCATCGCAAATTGACGCAAATGATGGTGGGCGTGTTTATACAATAAATGCGTCCACTCTTCATAATTTAACTCCCCGAAAATAGGATTCATGAATTTCTTTTCAGGATTTTCCTTGTAGAAGTCCACAAAATCAGAAAGCTCGATACGCAACTTACCTATCGCCTTTTGCACATCCTCAAAATGAACGGGCGCCGGAGTTTCGGGCATTAAAGGGTTTTTAGTATCGGGACGAAAGTCCTTATCGCTAAGCATAAAATCCCTGAATAATTGCAATTTATCGGTAGGAGTCACAAGCGGAAGACTAATTTTTCCGTTCGCATTACTCACGGCATCCACCATATGTTCAATCATTTGCTGAACACTCATTTTACCCCATTGCGGAGCAGCATTCGGATCGAGTTCATGTAAACGCTCAGGGAACTCGAGTAATAAAAAGTCAACTTTTTGTTGATGTGTCATGGTCAGATAGTATTTAAATTAAAATCCCGGCATCCCCGGTAAAAAATCGCGGCCTGCCGCCTTCATTTCAGCCTCAGAAACCTGCTCAGCACGCTCTAAAGCATTATTGGTAGCCATTTCGAGTAAGTCGATCAGTTCATCCTTAGCATCAACCGACAATAAGCTATCATCGATATGTATCGATTTCAGTTTTCGGTTACCGGTCACCGTTACCTTCACTTTTCCGTTGCCTGCATCACCATCAACCGAAACAGCATCGAGGCGAGACTTAATCTCGTCCATTTTCTTCTTCACATCGCCCAGTTTACTTAAAATATCGAACATAATAATTAGTATTGATTTAGCTCACGAAGATAAAAAGAGGAAACGAAACGCGGAAAAGAAGGCCGAAAAAAGAAAAAAGTGGCTATCGGCGGAATAAATGGTCGATAAAATCAATGGATTAAGGAAAACAAAGAGGCTATTGGTCGATTGGCGGTCCTGCCATTTGAACTTTTTGTTATATTGGAGCCCTCTAATACAACAACCTGAGAAAATCATGAGCAAAACTTCTGTGCAAGGCCATCCAAGAGGCCTATATCTCTTATTCTTTACTGAAATGTGGGAACGTTTCAGCTACTATGGTATGCGTGCCATATTTATATTGTACATGACTAAAGCTTTATTTATTGATAAAGCCTTTGCATCTAATATTTATGGAAGCTTTACCGGACTCGTATACTTGACTCCCTTATTAGGAGGTTATTTATGCGATAAATTCTGGGGTAACAGAAGAAGTATTCTCTATGGAGGGGTTTTAATGGCTATTGGTCAAATATTCCTATACTTAAGTGCGAGTATGGCTACTCCCGATGTTCAGTCGGCATCGGCAGTAACATTTATGTGGGCAGGATTAACGCTATTGATTATCGGTAACGGATTCTTCAAGCCGAATATCTCTACCATGGTAGGACAACTATATCCTCAAAACGACTCACGTGTTGACGGAGCGTTTACCATTTTCTACATGGGTATCAACATGGGAGCTTTCTTCTCTCCTCTAATTTGCGGAAGTTTCTCTGAATTCAAATACGGATTCCTTGCAGCAGCAATCGGTATGATTGCAAGTTTGATTTCATTCGAATTATTGAAAAACAAACACCTTAATGGACCTGATGGCAAGCCATTGGGAATGCCTGTAGCGAAAGTTGATGGAAAAACATATGGAGCAATTATCGGGTCAATTCTATTGATCTTCGGCTTATTGAACTTCAAAAATATTATTGCAATGGTTTGCAGTGCAGGAGCATTAGCAGATCCTAATTCAATGTCGTACATGATTGAGCACCTTGATTTAGTTGCTTACTTAATCTACGCATCATTGATCATTATGCCGTTGATTATCCTAACTGATAAATCATTAACGAAAGACGAAAGAGAGCGAATCATTGTAATCTTCATTCTTGCCTTCTTCGTAATCTTCTTCTGGGCATGTTTCGAACAAGCAGGAGCTTCACTTACACTCTTCGCCGATCAACAAGTTGACAGAGCGATTGACGTACATATTAGCAAATTCATGATTGCTGCTTTATTCTCAGTGATTATATTCTACTTAGGAAAGGCACTAGGATGGTTCTTTGAATGGTCAAAGAAATCGATTTCGTTGATTCAAATTGTAGGAGTAATTGCGATTATAGCCTTAACACTTATCGACAAAATTTCTGACATCCATTTAAGCGAATTCCCTTCACCATGGTTCCAGTCAATTAATCCGTTAGCGATTATCATTTTGGCTCCATTCTTCACAATGTTATGGGGTAAATTAGCGAATGTAAATATGGAACCATCATCACCATTAAAGATGGCGATGGGACTTGGATTAGTAGCATTAGGATACGTGATTATTGCTTATGCAGTACACGGAATTTCTCCATCAACAAAAATTGCGATGTTCTGGTTATTTGCATTGTACATTGTACATACAATGGGAGAACTTTGCCTATCACCTATCGGGTTAAGTATGGTGAGTAAATTAGCTCCTGCTCGTTTATCATCATTATTGATGGGAACATGGTTCTTAGCAAATGCTGTTGCAAATAAATTTGCAGGAACGCTAAGCGCATTAATTCCTCCTGGAGCAGGAGAAGAACCTGCAGCAGCTGGAGCAGCAATTCCTAGCTTTATGGGAATTGAAATCTCTAATTTATTTATTTTCTTCTGCGTATTCATCGTGTTAAGCGGTGCAGCATCGTTAATCTTATTAGCCCTATTCCGCAAAATCATCAAAATGATGCACGGAGTAAACTAATCGAAATTTAAAATAAAGATGAAGTCCCGCCCCAAAAGCGGGACTTCGTGTTTTATGAAGTTTGTCTAATTCTCCTAAAAAGACTTTCTTTGAATAATTACTCCAACCACTATGCAAACAACACTCGAGGAAATTCAAGATTTTAAAGGTAAATACCCTAAACAGTTATGGTATTTGTTCTTCTCTGAAATGTGGGAACGCTTTTGTTTCTATGGAATGAGAGGTATGCTTACCGTATTCATGGTAAGTCAGTTAATGATGAAAGAAGATGTAGCAAACCTTCAATATGGTGCTACTCAAGCTTTCGTTTATGCCTTTACGTTTATTGGTGGATTGTTTGCCGATAAAATTTTAGGATTCAGAAAATCCTTGTTCTGGGGTGGACTACTCATGATTACCGGTAGCTGTATCTTGGCGTTCGGATTAGGAAAGGCACAAACAGTTGAATTGAATAGCTTCTGGTTCTTTTTGGGATTGAGTTTTACCATTGTAGGTACGGGATTCTTTAAGCCTAATATTTCAACAATGGTTGGTGCTTTGTATCATGAGAATGATTCGCGTCGCGATGCCGGATTTTCGTTGTTCTATGCAGGGATTAATATCGGTGCCCTATTAGGAGGATATGCTTGCGTTACCATTGCTAAGAATTATAGCTGGAATTTAGCTTTCGGATTGGCTGCAATCGTTATGACAATCTCTTTAATCACTTTTGTGTTCACGCAACGCAAAATGGGTCCTATCGGATTAAGTCCGATTGAAAGCGGTAAATCGAACGGTAAAAAATGGTACGAATATGCTACCTACCTTGGATCATTAGCGATCATCCCCGTTATCATGGTGATGGTTGCAAAAACAGAATATACCGATTGGTTTATGTACATCATCGGTCCTTGTACCTTAGTTTACTTGTTTTATGAAATGCGTAAATACAGCGCCGTAGAGAAAAAGAAATTATTGGCGGCATTGGTATTTATTGTCTTCTCTATTTTGTTTTGGGCATTCTTCGAGCAAAGCGGCGGATCATTAAACCTTTTCGCATCGAATAATTTAAATGATACAATCATGGGAATGCACTTCGACCCTAATGGTATCAATAACTCATCGAATTCATTGTTTGTAATCATCTTCGCTCCACTCTTGGGATTACTTTGGGTATGGCTTAGCAAAAGAAATAGCGAGCCAAATACGATTATCAAATTTGGACTTGGATTCATCTTCTTAGCACTGGCATTTTATACTTTCTATGCTACTCGCTTCTTTGCGGGCAGCGACGGAAAAACATCCCTCGAAATATTTACGATGGCTTATTTTATCATCACATTCGGTGAACTTTGCCTCTCGCCTATCGGATTATCAATCATGACAAAGCTCTCACCTCAGCCTTTACAAGGAGTGATGATGGGAATGTGGTTCTTGGCAAGTGCTTACGGACAATATGTGGCAGGAATTTTGGGGGCCGGTATGGTATCGCCCAATGAAAATGCATCGTTAACTGAAAAACTTATGTCGTATACCGATGGCTACCAGCAACTAGCCATTTATGCTGTCATCAGCGGAGTGGTACTAATTGCCATCTCACCACTCGTGAAAAAGTTAATGGGTGATGTGAAATAATGTGATCTTTATTGTAAATTGCACGTATAACCGTAAATGATGAAAAAAATATTCAGTTTTATAATTTTAATAAGCTATTTCTCAATCTCTTCTTGTAATGCTCAAACGGAGCATGAAAAATATGATCCCAATGGTATTCACTGGATGAGTTTTGAGCAAGCCGTTGCATTGAACGATAAAGCACCTAAAAAGATCTTTATCGATACTTATACGCAATGGTGCGGATGGTGTAAGCGTATGGATGCTTCTACTTTTAAGGATACTGCTGTTGTGCGTTATATGAACGATCATTATTATGCCGTAAAATTGGACGCAGAAACAAAAGATACCATTCGTTTTAAAGGAAAAGAATTTGTTTATAAATCTGAATACAAATCGAACGAATTAGCGCTTTCTCTCCTTCAGGGAAAAATGAGTTATCCTTCTTTTATATTCATGGATGAAAAGTACCAATTGCTTACTCCTTTACCGGGATATCAAACGCCTGAGCAGCTCATGCCGATTTTAAAATACTTCGGTGAGGATATTTATAAAACGAAGAAATGGGAAGAGTATAGTGCTCAATAAAGTATTAAGCACAAAAAAGAGGAGATCAATTTTGACCTCCTCTTTTTTTATTTCTTAACCCATACATTTCATCTTTAGTAGGGATATTTAAACATATCAATTCCTCAATTAAAGAAATAGTAAAATCACTGAAGTCCTCTTCCAACGCGCTACAGCCGCGCGATGGCGCTGGCTTTTTCCTGAAGTGGAAGAATTTAGCCGCTGTAAATTTTTTAGCGGGAACGATTTCAACTCCAACGGAAAGAAACAAACTCGCCCTGAAAGAAAACCTTTTCAGGTCTCAAACAGTGTTACTTTCTATCGTTTCCGTTCTCATCGTTCTTTCCGCAAAAATTTAAGGCGGACGATCCGCTTCGAAAATAGATTCGGATATACTAATTCAAAATTTGTTTTCAAGAAAAATAAAATGATCATAGAAGAACAAAATGATAAATCTATCATCGCTTGAAGATTTTTAATAGATGCTTTAAGGCTTCAAACGAAAAGAGGAGATCAAAATTGATCTCCTCTTTTTTTATGGAATTTACTCTCTGCGCAAAAGATTATTTTTTAATTACTAGAAGTAAAAATTCAAGTTGATCGATCCTCCGTTATTGTCGTTGTCGAATAAAAACTTCGACGATTTTCCTGTGTTGGTGGTAACGGTTTCGAGTCCTCCCCCATTCCATTTCTCACGTACCAATTCTCCTTGTCCTTTTGAAGCTACTGATGGTCCCCAGCCGTATTCAGCACTCAATGAAACTTTCGGAGCAAAGAAGTATTCAACTCCAATAATTCCGCGTAGCGAGAACGAAATAGTATTCCCCGGTTTATACGAAGTATTTCGTGTATCTTGATTTTCGTTACTTAATGCATTACCGTAAGTATAGGTCGTTTTGTCGGTTCCTACTCCGAACAAAATTTCTCCTCCGTAAAATGCTCTCAGCCTTCCGTAGCCTCTCCACTTCTGCATTCCTAAGCCAAGAGTAATATTACTGGTATTGCGTTTAGTTTCGTTGGCAACCGTTTCATTGGGATTAGTACTTCCGTTCTTTTGAACCATCGTATCTGATTTTTCGGTACCGAAGCCGACACGAATTTTTCCCCTGTAAGCCAAGTCATCTTTCTTGAGATACATTCCCGAAATAGTCATGGGATGCTGCTGTGTAAACAACGCCTCCGGCGAATTATTAGAGCCGTGGTTAAATAGATTTCCGAAGTAGGTAATGAAAGGTGCAGCATCAAATCCGAGGCTGTAGTCGCCGGCTTTCGGCAATATCGGGTGACCTTGTTTGTCGGTTAAAACTTCTTGCGCATTACTGATTCCGGCAAGTGATAAACAGAGTGATAAGAGAAGTATTTTTTTCATTTTGGTTAGTTCTGGGCAGATAACGTTAAATCGCTTTTAAAATTATAATAAGCTTGTTAATACGATAAAATATTGGCTATTCTAAACAGTTTTTCGTCGAGGGGATCGTGTTGCTTGGTGGCTTTGCAAAGTTCGGTTAAACATACTTCATTGTTGCGAATACCAATCATTACTTTATTACCTCCGGCTAGCAAAGTGTCGACGGCAGTAACGCCAAAGCGCGCTGCTAAAATCCTATCGAATACTGTTGGACTACCTCCTCGTTGAATATGTCCGAGTACCGTTACCTTGGTTTCGTATTCGTCGATTCTTTCTTTTAGTTGATTCGCAATATTCTGAGCTCCTCCATTCTTCTCGCCTTCGGCGACAATCACAATGCTGCTCGATTTATTATGTGCTTTTCCAAGTTCTAGCTTAGCTACTAAATCGTCGAGGTTGGTTTCCTTTTCAGGCAACAAAACCGACTCTGCTCCTCCCGCCACGGCAGCCCAAAGCGCAATGCATCCTGAATCGCGACCCATTACTTCAATAAAGAAACATCGATCGTGAGAAGCCGCTGTATCTTTAATCTTATCGACTGCACTTACAACAGTATTTAAAGCGGTATCGAAACCTAAGGTAAAATCCGTTCCTGCTAAATCGTTATCGATGGTACCGGGAATTCCTACTATTTTAATATCGGGAAAACGAGCAGTAAATTCTTCTGCGCCTTTAAATGTTCCGTCGCCACCAATCGCTACAATACCGTCAATTTGATGATCCTGAAGGTTTTTATAGGCTTTATCCATTCCTTCGGGAGTCATGAATTCTTTACTTCTGGCAGCCTTTAAAATGGTTCCACCACGCTGAATAATATTACTTACCGATCTCGAGGTCATGGGCTTGAATTCTCCTTCAATCATTCCCTGGTATCCTCTCATCACCCCATAAACCTGAATCTTATTTACTAAACAGGTTCGCACTACTGCGCGTATACAGGCATTCATTCCGGGAGCATCACCACCGGAGGTAAAAACGGCTATTCTTTTCATCTTTTCTATTGTTGGGCTAATATAATCGGTTTTTTTAAGCCTTTTTTTAGGAGGATGTAATATTCGTAAAAACATATCATGTTTTCTTTCTTGATTTTAAATTCCTTCGTTTAAAACTTTTTTCTCGTCGTTTCTATCTATGCATTGCACATCCATATTTTTGAAATATGGAATCCGCTCAACATAACCCATGGAAAACTCTTTCTACTGAGAAGAAATATGAAAATCCTTGGATCAGTCTTTCAGAGTCCCAAGTGCTTAATCCTTCAGGTAATCCCGGGATTTACGGGGTGGTTCATTTCAAAAATCGCGCAATGGCTATTTTGCCGCTCGACGATGATTATAATACATGGATCGTAGGCCAATACCGATACACGCTGAATTCTTATGAGTGGGAAGTTGTTGAAGGTGGTTGTCCCTTAAACGAGGACATTCTTGAGGGTGCCAAACGCGAACTCAAAGAGGAAACGGGATTAGAAGCTACTTCATGGGAGATGATTTTGGAATCGCAATTGTCGAATTCCGTTTCCGATGAAATTGGTTATAGTTATGTGGCTAAAGGATTAACGCTCACCGACAGTGAACCCGAAGAAACTGAGCAATTACAAGTCAGAAAACTTCCTTTTAACGAGCTTTTTGAGATGGCCATGAGAGGAGAAATAAAGGACGGCTTATCCTTAGCAACTATCTTCAAAGCTAAGTTGCTAATTTTAGAGGGCAAGCTGTAGATTAATCAATTTTGAACTTGCGTCCTTCTAAGGCTAATTCCGTATTCGGGAATAACGATCGAGCTTCTGCTAATAAGGGCTGTAAGTCTCTATAACGCGCGGAAAAATGTCCGATGAGCAACTTGCCCACATTGGCATTTAATGCGACCTCAGCGGCTTGTAAACACGTAGAATGATAGGTAAATAATGCACGATCCGCTTGATCATGCAAAAAAGTGGCTTCGTGGTATAGTAAGTCAACTTCTTTTACTTCATCCGCTATCCTTGGTTCATAAACGGTGTCGGAGCAATAGGCATACGATCGTGGCTTGGCCGGTGGTTCCGTAAGCTCGGCATTCATGATCGTTTCTCCGTCTTGAGTCTGGAAATTATCGCCTTTGCGGATGCGGTTGAAAAAGGTGAACGGGACGTTGTATTCTTGAAGCTTTTCGATTTTCAGTTTCCTTGGACGAGGTTTCTCGAGAAAGATAAATCCTGTACACGGCACACGATGATTCAACACAATTGATCGTACAATCACTTCTTCGTCTTCAAATATTATTTCCGGCGTATAATGTCGCACGGCATGGAAGATAAGATTGTAGCGCAGGTGAGTATTCGAAATGCGCAATTGCAATTCGATAATATCCATCAACTCTTGCTGTCCATAGATATGCAAATCACTGGTACGACCTTGTAAATGGAATGTAGATATCAATCCCAGTAATCCGAGATAGTGATCGCCATGCAAGTGACTAATGAAAATCCTCGAAATACGATGATATTTGATGCGGTAGTTTAATAACTGCATCAAGGTTCCTTCTCCGCAATCAATCAAAAAGATATGATCGCGAATAGAAAGTAATTGAGAAGTCGGGTGTCGATTATAGATGGGCGTAGCGGAACTACTTCCCAAGATAGTCAGTTCAAATCCCATTTATTTTTTCGAAATCACCATGCGTTTGGAGATCGTCTCACCTCCTACCGTCATTGTGTACATGTAGATTCCCGGAGTAAAATCACGAACATCGATTTTTAGTGCATTTTCACCTTGATCGCCGTCTAATAACTTATGATATACTTCTTTTCCGATCATGTTAAACATGAAAAATTCCACATCCGATTTCGATGGTAATGTATAAACGATATTGGTGAAATCTTCTGAAGGATTCGGCATATTTTGACTCATTGTAAACGTAGGCAATCCATCTTCACTTAACAATCCTGAAGCTGTTGTTACATCGATATAGTAATAGTCGATTGTATCGAATTGAGATACGTTTGATCCGAAAATATTGGCAATGGTTTTAGTAATGGCAGTAATAGGATAATGTCCTGCTACACTTGGTGTTCCTGTAATGGCAACACATCCGTTGGTTCCTCCGGGATAAACACAATTCGTAGGATTACATGAGTAAGTTAATCCCGCAGGTAATCCCGCAAACGACAATAGCTCAATTGAGATAATTGGAACTGTAACAGGAAGAGGTCCTATCATAGTAACCGTATCGGCCGGGACTCTCAATTGCATTATTTGCGTGTACAATTGGCCGGTAACAGCAGGCGATAAACCCGTAGCACTATCAGGGAAAATTCCCGGGGTAGTAATAGCTGTATTAGGAGTACATTGAGAATAACTGTTGGTAGCACTTAAAACAAAAACTGTGCATATAAGTAGTATAAGTCTGTTCATGAGAGTCGTTATTTACGATTACGAAGATAGGAATTGATTTTTGAATGCCGAAAATAAAGAAAGGGAAACTACATTGTAATTTCCCTTTCTTGTTCATCCTTTCGGATTAATTATTGTTGATATTTCGCTCTAATTCATCGGCAATAACGAATTCTACTGCTTCTTGAATATTCGATTTAATGTTTAACACTTGGTCGAGTTGCGAAATTTGGATCAGCTTTTTAACGGTATCGCTAAGTCCTGTAATCACGAATGCTCCATTCGAATTACGGCATAAACGGTTTCCTACCAAGATTGCGCTCAATCCCGATGAATCACAGTATAATGACTCTGATAAATCGAGAATTATATTGTTGAATCCCTGCGTATTAAGCAGCAACAATTCTGATTTTAACTCCGCGGCAATGAGCGTATTTAATTTTTGTTCGTGAAGTTTCACGACCACATATTTTTCGTTCTTGTCTAAGGTAAAGTGCATAATACCTGTTAGTTTTAAACAAATATAAGTAAAAATGATTCTAGTGAACTAGTTGTTCCCCTACTTTGTTAACGATGAATTGTTAAAATCAGCGTGTTTGTGCCAAAAGGTATAGAACCGCCATCCTAACTGCCACTCCATTCTCGACCTGATCGAGGATAATACTTTGCTTGCTATCGGCCACGTCACTCGTAATTTCTACTCCTCGGTTGATTGGTCCCGGGTGCATCACAACTATTTCTTTCGGCAGATTATCGAGGATTTCCTTATTGAGTCCGTACATCATACTGTACTCTCTCAACGACGGGAAGTATTTTATATCTTGTCGTTCGAGTTGGATGCGAAGCATATTGGCTACATCGCACCATTCGAGTGCTTTCAGGAGGTTATTTTCTACTATAACACCCAGTTCGCTGATATAACGAGGAATCAGCGTAGCGGGTCCGCATACCATTACTTCGGCACCCAGCTTTTTAAGGCAGAAAATATTCGATAAGGCAACGCGTGAGTGAAGAATATCTCCTACGATCACCACTTTCTTCCCTTCTACACTTCCTAGTTTCTCGCGGATAGAAAACGCATCCAGCAAGGCTTGGGTGGGATGTTCGTGGGTTCCGTCGCCGGCATTCACCACATTAGCTTGAATATGCTTAGAAAGGAAAACGGCTGCTCCCGGTTTCGGGTGACGCATAACTACCATATCCACCTTCATGGCGAGGATATTGTTAACGGTATCGATCAGCGTCTCTCCTTTTGAAACAGAAGAACCGGAAGCCGAGAAATTAACGACATCAGCAGAGA
The DNA here is from genome assembly GCA_029547265.1 of Bacteroidota bacterium. Classification (GTDB taxonomy): domain Bacteria; phylum Bacteroidota; class Bacteroidia; order AKYH767-A; family OLB10; genus CAINEC01. The sequence goes on along the minus strand of JAKPPP010000058.1, from coordinate 9,419 downwards.
GGCGTTTTTCGGCTAGCTCGAAGCTTAAACGGGTACGAGTTGAATTCTCGAAAAAGATATTGGCTACGGTAATATCGCGAAGCGAAGGAACTTTCTTGATTGGGCGATTAATAACATCTTTAAAATTATCGGCCGTATTAAAAATGAGTTCAATATCCTCTTTAGTAAGGTCTTTAATTCCTAGAAGATGTTGTACACTCAGTTGTTGGCTCATAATTTTGAATCTGATGAAATTATCCACACGCCGTCGTCACCATCAGTCGACTGCAATTGAACTTTTACCTTTTCAGATGTTACTGTATCGATGGATTGCCCTGTGTAATCGGGAGCAATAGGTAATTGTCGGCTAAACTTACGGTTGATGAGCACGAGTAATTCTACCTTTTTCGGTCGACCGAAAGCCATCAGCGCATCCATTCCTGCTCTGATAGTACGTCCGGTGAACAATACATCATCTACCAAAATAACGTCTTTATCCTCCACTATAAACTCCATATTGGTAGAACTTGGGACAATCATCTCACGGCGGCGAAAATCGTCACGGAAGAAGCTTATATCAAGCTCACCATGCTTCAATTCGGCATTGGGATTAATCTCTTTAATACGTTGGTAGATACGACGAGAAAGGTAAACGCCGCGAGGCTGCAGGCCTACGATAACGGCATCATGAAAATTATCGTGATTTTCGATCAGTTGATAACATAAACGATCAATCGTGATGGAAAGTAATTCCTTATCAAAAATCCGTTTAGTTAAAGCCGTCGACATCGGGATACAAAAGTAATAGAAATTTAATGCAAAAAAAATGCCCCGACGATATCTGTCAGGGCATTTTTAAATATTGGAGAAGATATTATTTATCTTTCTTTTCGTTTTCTTCCATTGAAGACTTAAGAGCAGCAAGGGCAGAAATATCACCTAAGGTAGATTTTTCTTGAGTGTCCTTGATTTTCTTCACCGCTTTCGCAGTAGTTTGCTGAGCTGCATCTTTTTCAGAAGCTTCAGCTTTCTTCGCTTCATGTGCTTTTTCATCAAACACACGAGAGTGAGAAACTACGATACGACGGTTTTCTTTGCTGAATTCGATTACTCGGAACTCAAGTGTTTCGTTTTCTTTAGCAACAGTTCCATCTTCTTTAGATAATTGACGGTAAGGAGCGAAAGCTTCAACACCGTAAGCTGCAAACATTACAGAAGCACCTTTATCAGTTACTTTTCCGATAACACCTTCGTGTGCGCTACCTACAGTAAATACTGATTCGTAAGCATCCCAAGGATTATCTTCTAATTGTTTGTGACCTAAGCTCAAGCGACGGTTTTCAACGTCAACTTCAAGAACAACAACATCTAGTTCTTCACCAATTTTAGTGAATTCAGCAGGATGCTTGATTTTTTTGTTCCAGCTTAAATCGCTGATATGGATAAGTCCGTCAACTCCTTCTTCTAACTCAACGAATACTCCGAAGTTAGTGAAGTTACGCACTTTAGCTTTGTGTTTAGAACCAACAGGGTATTTAGCTAAGATTGCTCCCCAAGGATCATCAGAAAGTTGTTTCAGACCTAACGACATTTTGTGTTCGTCGCGATCGATAGAAAGGATCACTGTCTCAACTTCGTCACCCACTTTCAAGAAGTCTTGAGGGCTACGTAAGTGTTGTGACCATGACATTTCAGAAACGTGGATCAAACCTTCAACTCCAGGGATGATTTCAACAAATGCACCGTAATCGGTTAACACCACTACTTTACCTTTCACGCGATCGCCTTGTTTAAGGTTTTGATCAAGTGATTCCCAAGGTTGAGCAGTAAGTTGTTTCAATCCTAAAGCGATGCGTTTTTTCTCGTCATCAAAGTCGAGAATTACCACATTTACTTTCTCATCTAATTTAAGCACTTCTTCCGGATGGCTTATACGGCCCCAGCTGATATCAGTGATGTGAAGTAATCCGTCAACACCTCCAAGATCCATGAACACACCATAAGAAGTGATGTTTTTCACAGTTCCTTCGAGTACTTGACCTTTCTCCAACTTACTCATGATTTCAAGCTTTTGTTTCTCCAATTCGTTCTCGATAAGAACTTTGTGAGAAACAACCACGTTTTTGAACTCCTGATTGATTTTCACAATCTTGAATTCCATGGTTTTACCTACGTAAACATCATAGTCACGAATAGGTTTAACATCGATTTGCGAGCCGGGAAGGAACGCTTCGATGCCGAATACGTCAACGATCAAACCACCTTTTGTGCGGCATTTCACGTATCCGGTAATTACTTCATCTTTCTCTAAAGACTCATTAACACGCTCCCATGATTTCATAGCGCGCGCTTTCTTGTGAGAAAGAATCAGCTGACCGTTTTTGTCTTCTGCTGTCTCCACATAAACTTCAATCTGATCACCGGCCTTTAAATCAGGCATGTGACGGAATTCAGTTAATGGAATTAAGCCGTCTGACTTGTAGCCAATATTGACTACGGCTTCCTTGCTGGTTAAACCGATAATAGAACCCATTACGATTTCACGTTCCAGCACTTGATTCAACTTTTGGTCATACAATGACTCGAGTTTCTCGCGATCCTCTGCTTTGTAGGTTTCAAAAGCTTTGCCTGTGTTGTCCCAATCGAAATCGTTCGGGTCAGGCGTTGCAAACTTCACTGCGGAGTTTTTCTCCATGATATTGGTAGTAGTTGCCATCTAAATTGTTAACTCTTTACGGACCTTCCGTAAAAAAGGAGCGCAAATGTAATAAACTAATAATGAATATCAAAGCATTTATGGTAATCATTTATGACCACCCTGCCTAAATACCAAAAATTCTGATTATCAGTGAATTAAATATTACAAAAGGGCTTTCCTGTGGATAACAGGATGAAAATCAGTTAAGCAAATTGTGCTTCGCCAACGTATCCGGCGATTTTTTCTTGAACTCTCTTCATTAGCCACATAGGCGTTGAGGTGGCTCCTGCAATGCCTACTGAGTGCTTGTTTTCGAACCAAGAAGCTTCAATTTCATCGGGACTAGATACAAAGTAGCTTTGATCGTTTTGTGCTTTACAAACGCTGTAAAGGGCTTTTCCGTTAGAGCTTTTCTTTCCGCTTACAAATACAATTACGTCGTGCTCTTTTGAGAAGCGCTTAAGTTGTGGCTCGCGGTTCGATACTTGTCGGCATAGCGTATCGTTCGACACAAAATCACCTTCTTCAATCGATCCTTTGTGCTTTAAAATTCGTTCTTGGATCAATTGTTCCATCTTCTCAAATCCCAATGTACTTTTGGTGGTTTGCGAGAAGAAATGTACCGGTTTATTGTAGTCGATTTTATCGAGGTCCTCTTCTGAAAATACAACTATCGCATCTCCATTAGTCTGCCCTACTAATCCGTTTACTTCGGCATGTCCCGGCTGACCGTAAATAACTATCTGCCCTCCTTCCGTTACATCTTCAAAGCTGGTTTTAACACGATGTTGTAACTTTAGTACTACGGGACAAGAGGCATCAATTAATTCGATATTGTTCTTTAAAGCGGTTTTGTATGTCGATGGCGGCTCTCCATGTGCTCTTATCAATACTTTACAATCGTGAAGTGATTCCAATTGCGTATGATCAATAATTTCGAGTCCTTTGGCCTTTAAACGATCTACCTCCATATTATTATGAACGATATCGCCTAGGCAATAAAGATGTCCGTTTTGATCTAATTCGTCTTCTGCCATCTGAATAGCATAAACTACCCCGAAGCAAAACCCTGAATTCCCGTCAATCGTAATTTTCACTTTGTCCATTTGAGCAATAACAATTAAAAGTGCAGGAAAGTTTAAAAATCTTGTTTTACACTATCATTCAATTTCACAATTTCCTTCATTACGAATTGAACTTGCTCTTCTTGAGTTAGGTATGTATTGTCGAGTACGATGGCGTCTTCGGCTTTGCGCAACGGACTTTCTTCACGATGCGTATCTTCATAATCGCGTCCCACTACATTATTAATCACATCTTCCATGCTCACTTCAGCTCCTTTCAAAGAAAGTTCTTTGAATCGTCGCTCAGCACGAACCATAGGATCTGCTTTCATGAATATTTTAAGGTCGGCATGAGGAAATACAGTGGTACCGATATCTCTTCCGTCCATTACCAATCCTCCCATCACTCCCGCTTTCTTCTGTAATTCAACCAATCTTACACGAACAGCTTTGATTGCACTTACGTGACTCACCTGCTCACTGATAGTCATTGATCGGATTTCTTGCTCTACATCTACTCCATTTAAATGAACATCGCTGAGTCCTGTTTCGGGATTTATACGAAATTCAATATGGATTTTATCGAGAACCGGTTCAAAATTGAAATCCAGGTTATGAAGTTGTTCAGGCGAAGGAATCGGGATGTTATTCTGCATAAAATACAGAGTCACAGCTCTGTACATAGCTCCGGAGTCGATATACTGAAGTCCTAAGCGTTTGGCTAGGGCTTTCGCAACAGTGCTTTTGCCACACGAAGAGTATCCGTCTATGGCAATAATCAATCGAGGATGCATGTTCACAAAGATACGATGTTAAAGCTGATTTTTCCTATTAAAATATCACTGAATTTCTAACAAAACTGAATGTTGCGTAGAATATTGTTATCCGAAATTCAATACTAATCCGTCGAAGGCACATTCTATATAAGATGGCAGCTCTTTGGCGATGTCTTCGTGTCGCCCCATTTGGTGACTCAAATGCGTTAAATAAGCCTTTTCGGGAGCAATTCGATCAATCATTTTTATGGCTTCATCTAATGTAAAATGCGAAACATGAGGCTCGCGACGCAAAGCGTTTATCACTAATACTTTTGATCCTTTTATCTTATCGATTTCTTCGTCGGAGATGAAATTAGCATCAGTGATATAGGTAAAATCGCCTATCCGATATCCAAAGACATCCAGTTTAAAGTGTTTTACTAAAATGGGAAGAAACGAAATCGTACCAATGTTAAATTGCTTATTTTCAATCGTATGGACAGTCAATTCAGGAACTCCGGGATATTTGATCTCATCAAAAGCATAATGAAACTCTCGTTCTAAAGCCGATTGGACTTGCTTAGTAGCATAAATATCAACGGGTTGTCGGCAGATATAGTTGAAAGCACGAATATCGTCCATGCCCGCAATATGATCCTTATGCTCGTGAGTAAACAATAAGCCGTCGAGTTTCTTAACCTTTGCTCTTAGGAGTTGCTGGCGAAAATCGGGCCCCGAATCAATAACCACATTAGTCGACTCATCCTCCACCATGATTGAAGTGCGTAAACGGTTATCACGCGCATCAAGTGAAGTACAAACCTCACAATCACAAGCAATTACCGGCACACCTTGTGAAGTACCTGTCCCTAAAAATGTAACTTTCAGTGCCAATTTTTACTCTCCGGTATTTGATGATTCTTCAGAAGGAACGTCGGTAGATTCAGGTTCGTTGAATTCAATCTCTGCATCGGAAGTCGAATCAACCATCGGATTTTTCAATCCCACCGACCTCAAATCGGCATTAATTTGTCCGCCTTTCGTAAGTGAAACAATAATCTCGGTTAAAGCCTGGATACGACTCTCAAGTGTAGAGAACTTATTGATAACCACTACTTTCTTGTCCTCAAGCACACAAAACCCCGACTTAAAATTACCCTTTTCATAGCGTACGTCGTAGCCTTGCTCTTTCAAGAGGTCTTCCAATTTTTTCAGAAATGCGGGAGTAAACTTGGCCATTCGAGTGAATATTACTCAACAAAAATCGTAAAACTAAAGCAACCTAAAAAATATAATCGGGAATAAATATTTCGACATCACTGCCAAAAGTCAATTTTAAGGCTAAATTCGAAATATAAAGCATTACTTTAAGTTAGCTTAATTAATAAACAGGTTGTCAACACTTTAATTAAAAATATCTAATTTTTCAGCCAAAACATTCTAAAATTCAAGATCATCTAAAATTTAAATAAATGATTTCATTGTGACATAAATCTCACGAAACATGGTAGAATATCACCCTATAAATCATTGATTTTAGTTTCCTTTGCACCCGTAACCGAAATACGGTTATTTAAATACTAATCCTTATTCATCGATTATGCTGATAGGAGTTCCGAAAGAAACCAAAGAATTTGAAAAAAGAGTAGCCATTACCCCTGTCGTTGCCGAGCAACTGATCAAAGCGGGCTTTTCGGTAAACATAGAAGTGGGTGCAGGACTTAGTTCCTATTTTTCCGACGACCAATATGTGGCGGTTGGCGCAACCCTCGAAAGTGATGTCAACAAGCTTTACGCAAACTCTGATGTAATTTTAAAAGTAAACGCTCCCTCACCTGCCGAGATCGGCGGAATGAAAAGTGGCGCGGTATTATTATCGTTCATGTGGGCAGCTACAAATCCTGAGCTAGTTGATGCTTGTGCCGCAAAAGGCATTTCAGCTTTCTCGGTAGATGCAATTCCTCGTATTTCACGTGCACAGAAAATGGACGCACTTAGCTCGCAAGCTAACCTTGCGGGATATAAGTCGGTGATTCTGGCAGCAAATACATTAGGAAAAATCTTCCCTCTCTTAATGACTGCAGCAGGAACAATCAAACCATCAAAAGTGGTAATCTTCGGAGCCGGTGTTGCGGGACTACAAGCCATTGCAACTGCTAAGCGTTTAGGAGCGATTGTAGAAGTAACTGATATTCGTCCTGAGACTAAAGAACAAGTAGAATCTTTAGGTGGTAAATTCATCATGGTAAAAGGTGATGCATCTATCAAGATAGAAGGCGGATATGTGAAAGGAGTATCGGAAGAATTCCTTAAAAACCAACAAGAATTAGTTGCGAAACATGTATCTGAAGCCGACATCGTTATTACCACAGCATTAATCCCGGGACGCAAAGCGCCGGTATTGGTCACCGAAGACATGGTAAAAAGCATGCGCTTCGGATCAGTGATTGTTGACATGGCGGTAGAACAAGGCGGAAACTGTGTGTTAAGTGAAGTAAACAAAACAGTAGTAAAACACGGAGTGACCATTATCGGAGAATCAAACATCCCTTCCCTTCTACCATTAAATGCATCCGACTTATACGCAAAAAACATTCAAACATTCCTTTTACACCTCGCTACAAAAGATGGCTTCAAGTGGGAAATGGATGAGGAAATTACGAAAGGATCGTTGATTACGCACCAAGGTCAGAAATTGAAATAAAAAAATGACTGAATGAATGATTGATTGAATGATTGAATGATCGCTTAAAAAAGACTCAAAATACAAATGGAACAAATACTAGAACTTATCTCAAACCACCGCGAAATGATCTATTTCGTAGTGTTGAGCATATTCGTAGGAATTGAAGTGATTGGCGGAGTACCAACAGTATTACATACTCCATTGATGAGTGGCGCGAATGCCATTCACGGAGTAGTAATCGTAGGAGCTATATATGTAATGTTAAATGTTGATGCCGACAATGTTGTTGCATTAGCATTAGGAACATTAGCGGTATTATTAGGAACATTGAACGTGGTTGGTGGATTCGTAGTAACCGACCGCATGCTTGAAATGTTCAAGAAAAAATAATCCCCATTAATTATTACAGTTTACCTTAATTAAGAAATTTATGAAGAGTGCATTACTCGAAATATCATACCTAATCGGCTCGGTTACCTTCATCGTCGGACTAAAAATGATGGGGAATCCGAAAACAGCCAGAAAAGGAAATCTAATCGGAGCAGCGGGTATGACCCTTGCTATTCTCGGAACTATCTTTTTATTCGAGAAGAAAGAAAACGGAATGGTTAATCCCGACTATACTGTTTCAGGATTAGTTTACGCTTTAATCTTCGGAGCAATTATCGTAGGAACCATCATCGGTTGGTTAACAGCAAAACGTGTACAAATGACAAAGATGCCTGAGTTGGTATCGATGTTTAACGGTATGGGTGGTGCTTGTGCAGCATTAATCGGATTAATGGAATATCACCATAACTTAGGCAATCCCGGAGCTCTTTCTGCAATCATTGCAGGAATGGTAATCGGTTCAGTTTCTTTCTCAGGTTCAGTGATCGCTTATTTGAAGCTAAACGGAACCATGAAAAAGCCGGTTCGCTTGCCTTCGTACAATATCTTAAATACTGTAGTGATGATTTTGACAATCGCTTACGGAGTATGGATGGTTTACAACTCACCTGAAAATTCAGTTTTATTGTATGGCTTATTTGCAGTAGCGATTGTTTACGGAGTGTTGTTTACAATTCCTATTGGCGGAGCTGATATGCCGGTAGTAATTTCATTGTTGAACTCTTTTACGGGATTAGCTGCTGCTTTCGGGGGATTCCTTTACGATAATAAAATCATGTTAACGGGTGGTATCCTAGTAGGATCTGCAGGTACATTACTTACGTTGATTATGTGTAAAGCTATGAATCGTCCGTTGAGCAATGTAATCTTTGGAGCCTTCGGTGGTGGAGATACTGCAGGTGCAGGACATGAAGTTTCAGGAAGTATCAAAGACATCAACGTTTCGGATACTGCAGTGTTGATGAACTACTCTAAGAAAGTAGTTATAGTACCGGGTTACGGATTAGCGGTAGCACAAGCACAACACGTAATTCACGAATTAGAAACAATTCTAGAAGATCGCGGGGTGAGTGTTAAATATGCGATTCACCCTGTTGCGGGACGTATGCCGGGACATATGAACGTACTCCTTGCCGAGTCGAACGTATCGTACGACAAATTAGTAGAGATGGAAGATATCAATCCTGAATTTGCTACTACCGATGTGGTATTAGTAGTTGGAGCGAACGACGTAGTAAATCCTGCGGCTCACAATGATCCTTCCTCTCCTATCTACGGAATGCCAATTCTAGATGTAGAAAACGCAACACATATCATCGTTAACAAACGTTCAATGAATGCAGGTTATGCAGGAATTGAAAATGAATTATTCTTCAATCCGAAAACAAGTATGTTATTTGGAGATGCGAAAGATGTGTTAACGAAATTAGTAGCTGAATTAAAGTCAATGTAATTTGACATTATTAGATAAAACTAAAAAAGGCTGTCCTTAGTAGACAGCCTTTTTATTTTAAAGTAAACTCAAATATTATATGTCTTTAAATGATTTAATCGGTGCTTCCGGTGTTTTTATACTGCTGGTGACCTATTTCCTGAATTTATCGGGGAAGCTACCCTCCGACAATAAATGGTATCCTGCATTAAATGCGATAGGAGCAGGTATTGCGGGATTTGCCAGCTACCTAATCCATTATTGGCCATTCGTAATTCTAGAGGCCTCGTGGACCACCATTTCCCTATTTGGACTATATTCGATTATGCGAAAGAAATAATGGGAATGACGTAGAGGGAATTTACGTCACGATCATAGGTTGATCAGCTTTAATTCAAATCCAATTCTGATA
>JAKPPP010000055.1 GCA_029547265.1 Bacteroidota bacterium | reverse complement strand
GGATTTTTATAGCAAAAACGAACCAAATCAGTCCGATTTTGTTGTGATCATCAGAAAAGTAAACAGTAAGATATTTCAATAAATGTATCTTTGAAGATCCAATTCTCATATGAAAAACGACAAATTCTTTAATATTCGGGTTTATGCATTCATCTTGAATAGTTATGAAGAGGTGCTTATTGCAGAAGAATTCCACTATGATACTTTTATGCGAAAGCTTCCGGGAGGCGGACTACAATTCGGAGAAGGAATTTACGATGCACTTATTCGAGAAATTAGAGAAGAGTTAAATTAAGAGGTTGAAAGTGCAACACATTTTCACACGACTGATTTTTTTGTTCAATCAAAATTCAATGAGTCGCATCAAGTGATTGGAGTGTATTATATTGTTCATTTGAAAAACGATATAAGTCACCTCTATAGAAAGTCAGATAGAGTAGTGGATACGAATGGAGAAGAAGAATTTAAGTGGAAGAAAATTGAAGCGTTGAGTCCTGCAGATTTTACCTTCCCTGTCGATCAAAAAGCAGTAGAAGTATTCTTGTCGTTATTTGATCAAGAAGGCTGAAAGAGTTTAACACTCATAAAACCTTTCTTTTCAAAATAATCTTTGCTTTGTAGGGCCGCGGCTTTAGTAGGAAATTCACTCATTACGAGTGTGAAAGTTCTTTGGTCGCCGATTCCTGACGCAACGATGATTACTTTTTCAATATCCTCATGAAGATATAGTTCATTAGCTACATAAAGTGCATGAACAATATCTTTAGTTTTCCATAGCGAAATAGAATAACCTTTAAGTGTTTCAGGATTTCCTAGGCAATCGAGAATATCGTTACATGAAAAGATACTATCGATTTCATGCGTCTTTTTAATGATGTTTAATGTTTCTAATCTTACCGATGCTAATCCGTGTTGAAAGCTCCCAATTCTTCTTGCAGCACCTTCTGATAAATCAATAACGCGCGAGCGAACATAAGGACCTCTATCGTTAATGCGCACCGTTATACTCAAATTATTTTTTTCGTTGGTGACACGAACATAAGAGTTGAAGTCGAGGGTGCGATGAGCTGCGGTATAATCGGCATTTCTGAAAATATCGCCGTTGGCAGTTTTTCTGCCTTCAAATTCTTTTCCGTAGTACGAAGCTTTACCATGTTGAATTCTTGCAGCAGCCGGTTTTTTTTTCGGTTGCAGCAAAAAAGTAACAAGCAAAACTTGTAATCCTATTAAGATAGAGTTTGTCATTGTAAGCAGAACGATGTAAATATAGTAACGTTTTGCAGCAAAAAGAGCATAAATCAGGCCAATCTGTGGCTTATAACCCCTTCAACGGTGGAAAACAGGTGGTTGGGATTGTAAGTTCTCCACTTTAATTCATCTAATTCACCCCCGTACATTAGGTAAAAGTCGATGTTGGCGCGGGAAAATTCCTGTAATACATGTTGTCTGAAATTGACTGCAGCGATCCAGCCATCTTCGATATCATCGAACCATTCTTGGTAATAACAATCGTCGGAAGCGTGAAAATTCAGGACGTTTTCACCAACTAAAATAAAGTATCGAATTCCTTGTGCAATCATTTCATCAATAATATCACGCTTAAGCATCATGATATCATTATTGATTGCATCATTCCATTCTCCGATAAATTCAATGATGGCATATTGTTGATCGTAATCGGCAAATATCACTTTCATGTAAAGTGTTGTCGATCCGAAATCATCCCATTGGGGATGGATATAATAATTGTAAACCGTATTCGAATATTCGAACTCACTATACTCTCGTCCAAAGAATGGCGATAGCTCATCCTCTGCACTTATGTACATATGGCGCCATGAGTAGTATGGTTCAATATCCTGCATTGAATAATTAGCCGATTGGTTTTGTGATGTATAACGTAAATTCTTAAAAAGTGTTTTACGTTTTTTATTTTTTATAAGCTTCTACCGCTTTTCTAACGCTTCCGTTTTCTTTCAATAATTGCTCAGCAGTTTTCTCGTCGATTGCTAATTCATTCATCACCATACGAGTTCCTCTATCAATAAGTTTATTATTGCTGAGTTGCATATCAACCATTTTATTTCCCTTTACTCTTCCCATTCTGATCATCACTGCTGTGGAGATCATATTTAGGATTAATTTCTGAGCTGTTCCTGCTTTCATTCTTGTAGAGCCGGTAACAAATTCGGGACCTACTTCAGCAGCAATGGGGAAATCGGCGGCAGCCATAATTGGACTACCGGGATTGCAAGTGATACAACCGGTGATGATATTATTGGCTCGACAGTTATTCATTGCAGAAATCACGTAAGGCGTTGTTCCTGAAGCAGCGATGCCGATAACTGTATCCTTATCGTTGATATTATACTCAATCAAGTCGAGCCATCCCTGCGTTGTACTATCTTCAGCAAACTCAACAGCTTTACGAATAGCAGTGTCGCCACCGGCGATGATACCAACAACGATTCCGTGAGGAATTCCGTAGGTAGGAGGGCATTCAGATGCATCAACGATACCTAATCGTCCGCTGGTTCCTGCGCCCATATAAAACAATCGACCGCCTTGTTGCATTCGAGGAACGATAGCATTCACTAAAGCTTCGATAGCAGGAATTGATTTTTGAACAGCAATAGCAACCGATTGATCTTCGTTGTTGATGCCGGTAAGCAATTCATTAACGCTCATCTTTTCGAGATGGTCATATTTCGAATCGCTTTCGGTTACTCGTTTGAACTCCATTTCGTATATGCGTAGCCGTTAGTAAATTGCAGGGTAAGATGCAGGGTTGTAATCATGCATCATTTCGTAAACCGCATCAAAAACATCTTCGGCAGAAGGTTTAGAATAGTAATCACCATCAGAACCATAAGCAGGACGATGTTCTTTCGCTGTTAATGTTCGTGGTTCCATGTCGAGATGGCGGAAAGCTTTTTGGTTTTCCATCACTTGTTGCATCATAAATGCAGTAGCTCCACCCGGCACATCTTCGTCTAAGAAGAGAACTTTATTTGTTTTTGATATGGAATCAGCAATCATGTGATTTATATCGAAAGGCAATAAACTTTGCACATCGATTAATTCAACACTGATATTATGTTCTGCAAGAATATTTAATGCTTCTTGTGCAATACGAACACAAGATCCGTAAGTAACGAGAGTTATATCTTTTCCTTGCTGTAAAACTTCAGGCACCCCGATAGGAATTTTGAAGTCGCCGAGGTTGCTAGGAAGTTTTTCTTTGTTTCTGTAAGCATTTAAAGGTTCAATCACCAATGCCGGTTCATCTGCTTCGAGTAATGTATTGTAGAACCCTGAAGCTTGAGTCATGTTTCGAGGGACAAGCACATGCATTCCTCTTAAAGCACCAAGAATAAATTGCATTGGCGAACCTGAATGCCAAACACCTTCGAGTCTATGTCCGCGGGTAGTAACTATCAACGGCGCTTTTTGTCCGCCTTTAGTACGATACTGCAAACAAGCTAAGTCATCAGATAAAATCTGAATTGCGTACGCTAAATAATCGAGGTATTGAATTTCTGCAATCGGTCTAAATCCGCGTAAAGCAAGTCCGATACCTTGACCGATAATTGTTGCTTCGCGAATACCGGTATCGATTAAACGATTATCACCATACTTCGCTTGAAGTCCCGCGTAAGTTTGATTTACGCCGCCAATATTTCCAACATCCTCACCGAAGATGACGATTTCTTTTTTTCTATCGAGAAGCACATCCCAGTTAGCTTGAAGGATTTCTCTACCATCCATCTGAGGTGCATCAGGAGCGTATTTGATATCACTCTTAGTAACAGCTAAGGCATTCCACTTCGACTGACTATATTGATGTGAATCGTAACGTTCTTTATTTATTGCATCGAAATTGCGATACCAAGTAAGCAACTGATCACGTCCTGCAGTATCATCTTCTTTGATGTAGCGCAACACTTTTTTCACAGCA
>JAKPPP010000053.1 GCA_029547265.1 Bacteroidota bacterium | reverse complement strand
AGGTCGGTTGTAAGCCAGAATGTACTCATAATCCGCATTGGTGTTGAATGCCGGTTTCTGGCCAATCGTAAACTTTCCGCCTTTAATGATGGCACGGGTATACGGAGGCAATTCCAACTTCTGAGGCGAGCAAACCGCTCCACTCGAACTGTAACCTTCAGCCAGCACTTGCCAATCACAATAAAGTTCGGTAATGTTGATTGCTGTAGGTATAGTCGAATTTGTCGAACTCAACTCATAAGTCAACCATTGATTAGAATAATTGGAGACAAAACCATATTGTTCCTTAATCGGTAGAAACTCAAGCGTTTGCTGAACATAGTTTTCACCGCAGCCATCCCACGTCGCTTTGTAAGCGCCGTCCTGTCCCGAGCTCTGGCAAGTAGATTGTCCGGATTTTTCCGGAATCGTGATATAAAATTCCATCCAAGCATTATTAATATAATCCCCATCCAGATTATCCGGAATAAAGGCTCGTACCCGATAGGTTCCCGAAGAGCGTGCGGTCAGCAACATACTGTTCACATAAAAATGTCTATCATCACTTCCATAAACCCTCATCGGAATATTGGTAATGGTACTGTCCGTCAAATAGTTATAATTATAATAACGATTGTCCATATCTCTGTCACTGACATAAACACGATAGACATAGGCATCGGTATCTGCTACTGTAGTACAGTTGGCATTGCTGCATTTTTTTGTATCAAAATACATATTTTGGAGATTTACTTGGTCAAAAGGCAGATCAAAGACTGTAACAGAAGGTGATGTCGTATTAGGCCAATATGTATTGAAATTTTTAATGTCATAACCCATTCCGGTAACTGCATCGATAAATGAAACCGTGAAAGTCTGCTTGGATGCAATACAGGGATCGTAAGCGGTAGGTGACATTTTGTATTTCGGGTTCGTAGAACAATATGGAGAAAATTCTACCGTCATCGTCCGAATAAAATGGAACATCGAATTTTCATAGCCAAGCGTCGGATCGATATTCTGATAGTAAAATGTAAAGCTAAAATTCGTCTTCTGCGGCATAGAATTCACCGGAGTATCTCCACGATTAATTATAAGAGAACCATCAGTTAACTTTAGAGGTAATTTTGCAGACGTCCAATCCGATGGCGTAATGATCAATGGATTCGGTCCAGAAGTACTAGTCGAACTGGATTTCGGATCTGTTGTTGCAAGATAGTTATATTGTAAGGTGTATTTAACATTATTTTTGTCTTGGAAATTAAGGAATAATGTATAATCGTACTCATTAATCACCGAATTTCCATAAAGGACAAAACGACTCGGATCAATCGTTTCACCGAGTGGGAAACTAACAATCGTAAAAGGGCTGGAAGCGTTTTCCAAGAAAGTCAAAGTCTGAG
>JAKPPP010000042.1 GCA_029547265.1 Bacteroidota bacterium | reverse complement strand
GAAACAAATCGAGTATTCTTATAATCAGGATTGCCAAACAACCATAAGCGAGAATAGTAGATTCCACCGTACCACTTGCATTTTGTTATTCTTGGTCTGTCGGCAGCATCGACTTTTGTCCATGTTATTTCAACATTGTTTACGCCTGTTGGGGGTTTTACGACGAATGTAACCGTGCCATTTGTAAGATTTACGGTATAATCCGTTGTTACGGTTTTTTCAACTCCGCCGACTTTTACAACATCTACAGAATCTATATTGGTTTCTAGCAGTTGATATACTGTAGCATCGTTATTGCCGCTAAATTTCTGCGTTTTCTGCCCTGTTAAATAGTTGATACTCTCTAAGAGCGTTCCTCCGCCTGTTGGGGGTGAAGCTGTGGCAACTGTTGGAGTATAGCCTACTACAAGAAGAATTTCTCCTGAGCCTGTCCATTTGTAATAATTGTTTCCGTCAAGAATATAGACTGAATTGTTATTGGCAAATATCGTTGTGGGGTAAGTGTTGGCTATTGCTCCCAGGTCAGTATTGGCATGGGTTGTTAGGTTAT
Organism: Bacteroidota bacterium; assembly: GCA_029547265.1. Taxonomy (GTDB): domain Bacteria; phylum Bacteroidota; class Bacteroidia; order AKYH767-A; family OLB10; genus CAINEC01. Next base: position 843 of record JAKPPP010000042.1, on the reverse strand, counting down.
GCTCGTATAAATGACCGTTGCATGAAAAAATAAAATGCGGTATGCCTGATAATTCCCCATACCACATTCCATTAATTTTATGATTTCCTAGTGACGCAAACAACTTAGCATATCCAAACATTTTTGACAATTTGTTATCATCGGTGATTATCCAGTTTGAGCTTTCGGAGGCTTCGCCTAATTGCAGAAGTGTTTCTGTTTCTGACTTGTTCACTCCTAAGAATTTATCTATTGTTACTGGGTTCATTTGAGACATTTAATCACCACCCATAAACATCTATGATTTCTTCATCACCAGAAGGCATTTCGATTAATGAGTCCTTTTTCAATTCATTAAACTTGCTCCTGCAACGTGCGGCTAATTCATCGTTCATATCAGACATTGCGAAATGTTCAGCAAGATAATACGCACCTGCGATTGACACAATTTCGTCAACTTCAAGTTCTTGTGCTAAATCGGTTATTTTTGCAGGAATAGGAATATAAAGCATTTTTGCTGTGCCTGTTTTGGTGAAATATAGATAAATATTGCTCATGCCGAATCTTTTATATTTGATTGAACTAATCTGAGAATCGCTATCTTCAAAAATAATTTCCTTAATAGATTTCAAATTGGCAGGCAAAACAAACTTCGTCCACTTGTTCAAATTCTCTGCATCCGTGTTTTCGTATTCTTCGGTATCGTATAGCTTCCCTGTCCGTGCCATTTCCTTTTGAAACATATCCAATAGCCGAGGGGCTTTGTGTCGATATTCTTTTGTTTGGTTTGGGTCAACTGTGCCGGAATTAGACAATTCATCCATGATAACGATTGACATATCATAGATTTCTTGTGCGGTGTAA
>JAKPPP010000372.1 GCA_029547265.1 Bacteroidota bacterium | reverse complement strand
AATGCGAATACTTCTTCGATTGCATTAGCAGCAACAATGGCATCATCGGGTTTAACAGCAAAACTGATGGTATGTTCCGACGAGCCTTGTGTGATTAAAATCACATTCACTTTTGATTGATAGAGTGCACCAAATAACCTTGCAGAGATTCCGGCAACTCCAACCATACCGCTACCTTGCATTGTCAAGAGGCTTACATCATCAATCGATGAAATTCCTTTGATAATATAGTTCGTATCGCCGGGCTTTACAGATATGAATGTTCCGGGTACGTGAGGACGGAATGTATTTTTTATGCGCAAAGGAATGCCTTTGTCGAGAGCGGGTTGAATAGTCGGCGGGTGAATTACTTTTGCTCCAAAGTGACTTAACTCCATTGCTTCGGTGTATGTCATCGAAGGAACACTAAACGCTTTTTTTACTTTACGCGGATCGGCAGTCATAACACCGTCAACATCGGTCCAGATTTGTATTTCATCTGCTTTTAATGCCGCGCCGAAAATAGATGCCGAATAATCAGAACCACCTCGACCTAAAGTTGTCATTTCTCCTTTGTGCGTCGCACCTATAAATCCGGTGATTACACCAATGCCTTTCATCTTTCTAAAATGATCAGCAATGCGACGATTGGTAGTATTGAAATCAACGCGAGCAGACCCGAAACGTTCATCGGTGCAGACTAACTGTCGCGCATCTACGAAACTCGATCCGATCCCAACACTGTTGAAATAGTGGCTAATAATTTTTGCAGAAAGCACTTCACCATGTCCGCTAACGAAGTCTAATGTTCGTGCCGACAATTCTTTCACCAAATAAACTCCATGCAATAAATCGTGGAGTTCGCTGAAAGTCGACTCAAGAAAATCATGAAGTGCTTTATCTTTTCGCAATCCAAGTTCTTCAGCCGCATTCACATGACGAGCACGAATTTTATGAAATAAGTCAATATAGTCGTCTTTTCTTCGTGATGCCAACATCGACATCTGAATGAGATCATCGGTCACTCCGCCGAAGGCACTAAAAACGACGGCTGCTTTGTTTTTGGTTTTTAAGGAGCGAATAATGTTAGCTACTTCGGTAATGCGTTGAGGCGTCGATACCGAGCTGCCTCCGAATTTTAAGATAATCATAAGTGCAATTGTGAATTACCGTATACGTTAAATCAGACCGAAGGTTGCATCCGATTTGAGAGTGAAAAAGCATGAAAATCCGAATTAAACGCTTCCCTCTAGGGGATCATTGTCGGAACAAGCATTTGCATCGCTTAAAACGGTATTTTCGCATTGAATTACTTAGTGCCTTATGATGGACCTCAACCGACTTTATACCACACGCCGAACAGGAAAAAACAGCTCGAACCCCGATATCCGTACTGAGTACCAACGCGATTTCGACCGATTGATTTTCTCTTCCCCATTTCGTCGTTTGCAAAACAAAACGCAGGTGTTTCCTCTCCCGGGAAGCACGTTGGTACATAACCGATTGACTCATTCGCTGGAAGTTGCATCTGTTGGAAGATCACTCGGGAAAGTAGTAGGAGGAATGATCGTTAAAGAACGTAAGGAGACATTAACGCCCGAAGCTCGCGAGTTTTATAATTACCATCTTTCGGAGGTAATTGCAGCAGGTTGCTTAGCACATGATATTGGTAATCCTGCTTTCGGACATAGCGGAGAGAAAGCCATCAGTCATTATTTTTTAAGCGGAGCAATCGATAAGAATTTATTCAGCGAAGCAGAATGGCAAGATATCACGCACTTCGAGGGGAATGCCAATGCTTTACGGATATTAACGAATCAATTTAACGGTAGGCTGCCGGGAGGATATCGATTAACGTTAACAACGTTAGCAACTATCCTGAAATATCCTTGTGAATCAACAGGGACAGACAAGGCAAAGAAACATCTCAAAAAATACGGGTTCTTCCAGACGGAAAGAGCGGTTTTTGATGCCATCGTGAATGAATTCGGATTGATCAAAGAAAATGATTCGCCGCTTCAATATTGTCGACATCCCTTTGTGTATTTATTAGAAGCAGCCGACGATATTTCCTACCGTATTATTGATTTCGAAGATGCTGCTCGCCTTGGTATTATTACGCGTGAGTTAATGATCGAAAGTATTATTGCCATGATTTCAGAAATAGGCCGTGAATCGGATGATTTGAATGAAATCAACGAAGTTGTAAATGCCATTCATGATGAGAATGAAAAGCTCAGCTATTTACGAAGTAGAGCCATCAATACTTTAATCATGAAGGCTGCGGATATCTACCTCTTGCATTTAGATGAAATGCTTGCCGGAAAGTACAACAATACGTTGGTAGATGAAATACAAAGCAATTGCGAAGCATTAAAGAAAATAGAGAAGATTTCACTCGATAAAATATACAATCACCCAACAGTAATTGAAATTGAATTAGCCGGATTTAATGTAATGAGTGAATTGTTGAGTACTTGGGTTCCGGCAGTAGTAAAAAAGAAAAAAGACCGCACAGCTCCTGAAGGGAAAGTGATGCAATTAATTCCTGATCAATATGGTCCTTTTAATGAAGAAGATTCAGCCTACAGCAAAGTGATAAAAGTGTTAGATGTAGTGTCGGGAATGACGGATTTATACGCGACCGAATTATACAGAAAGATCAAAGGAATTGATATTGGAAAGCATAAGTAGTTGTTATGCCGCTTTAAGGGAGAATTTCACCATTTTTTTCTTGTAGGGTTTTAAAACAAGCCGTAACTTGCACCTCCACGCTTTGAAAAGCCTTAATCGGTATTGGGATCACCGTTTTTATTAAGGAAATACAAGAAATCCGTTTAGACAAAAAATGAATGTGAAGAGAAAGTCCTTTACCGGGCTTATGCTGATTATGCTGATGTTGACATTTGTGAACGCTAATTCACAATCGTCGATAAAACTAATGGCATATAATCTGTTGAACTATCCAAGCGGTTCAAATTTTGTTGCAGATACTACTACCAGAAATCCTGCCTATAGAACAATTGTTGCGGCGGCCCAACCCGATATTCTTGTTACTGAAGAGATGAACAATCAAGCAGGGGTTAATATTTTTTTAAATAGTGTAATGAATGTTAGCAGCGTTACGTATTCCGCCGGAGTATTTAATGATGGTCCCGATACTGATAATTCAATCTTCTTTAAAACATCTTTGTTTTCGTTTATTTCGAATACACCCATTCACACTGCATTAAGAGACATTACTGAATTCAAACTGGTTTACCTCGCAACAGGAGATACATTGCGCATATATGCAGTGCATTTAAAAGCAAGCTCCGGATCACCTAACGACACTCAAAGAGCCTCAGAAGTTGATAGTCTACGAAAGGTAACGAATGCTTTGCCAGCGGGATCGAAATTTTTCGTTGTAGGCGATTTCAATTTTTATTCTAGTGCCGAGCCGGCTTATGTAAAATTATTACAAGTCACAGCCGGTAAAGAAGGCCAGTTTTATGATCCTATTGTTGGCATGACCGGCGTTTGGAACAGCAGTTCTTACTCTCAATTCCATACACAATCTCCCAGAGTTAGAGCCTTTGGCGGCGGATCTACAGGAGGGATGGACGATAGATTCGATCTGATACTTTATTCTAAAGCCGTTAATGACGGATCCGGAATAGCCTATTTATCGAATTCGATGACGGCTTTCGGGAATGATGGCAACCACTATAATGACTCTATCAATCGTATGCCGAACACAGCAGTTAGTCAAGCTGTTGCCGAAGCGCTGCATGCAGGATCAGATCACTTGCCTGTATTTGCAACATTTACATTTCCAAATACATCAACTGATTTAGGAGCAACAGCATTCATCGCACCAATAGTTTCTCCATGCTCTACAACAAACAAAACACTTACTGTGCGAATTAGTAATTATGCCGTAGCATCGCATAATTTCTCAGGTAATCCTGCAACAGTTACGCTGAATGTGACCGCTCCTTCAGGAAGTGTACAAACAATCACTCAAATTGTTAATAGCGGGCTATTAATCCAAAATGCGACGATGGATGTAGTGATGACTACAACATTTAATTTTAATCAATTGGGAACCTACACCTTCAATGCGTTCACCACAGTTGCAGGTGACATAAATAATTCCAATAATGCCATGTCTTCGGCTACGCTTGCCGTTAGTCAAGGATTTGTTGCAAGTATTTCTCCTTCGGGATCTGTAGCTCTTTGTAGTGGTTCTACTCAGCAATTAACAGCAACTGCAGGAGCATCATACCTCTGGTCGCAAGGAAGCACTACACAATCGATCACAGTGAATGCCGCAGGGAGTTATTCGGTTACTGTTACCGATGCTAACGGATGCAGTTCAACAGCCGGGCCTGTGGTAGTGACAATAATAAATTCGTCCTCATCAGGAATTGTATTCCAAGAGAACATGGGAAGTCCTTCAGGCACAACTGCTATTGCTGTGCACGAAACGAACAACGGATTCCAAAATACTGCATTGACGATGTCAGGAACAGCAGATGTTAGAATTACCAACGTATCATCAGGTTACAGCGGAGCCAGCGCCAATGCAAACGTATTTTTAACAAATACAGTTGGAAGAAATTTTATTATTTCAGGAATCAACACAAATGGTAAGAATAGTATTCAACTATCATTCGGATTGTTTAGAAGTGATGTCACTAATAACGGGTCTGGATTGCAAGTTCAATACAGCACCGACGGAATTAATTATACCAATTTAACAATACCGGTAATTAATAACTCTTCGGCATGGAATTACATTACCGTTAGCGGATCAATACCCGCAACAACAAACTTGCGATTACAGTGGAAACAAAACGCTACCGTTTGTCAATATAGAATAGACGATATTGCTTTGAATTATTCTACCGTACCAACAATTACAGCAAGTGGCGCAACAACTTTTTGCTCAGGGGACTCGGTTACCCTAACCGCAAGCAGCGGAACCAACTATCTATGGAGCAATGGAGCAACAACACAAAGCATTGTTGTTAAAACGTCAGGCAGCTATTCTGTATTAGTAGATTGTACTCCAAGTGCGACACAAACAGTAACGGTTAATAATTGTGGTTTTATTGCATTGAATCTTAAACTATACATTCAAGGCTTTTATCTTGGAAGTGGAATAATGCAACAGGTTGCATATAACAATGGACTAACAAGCGACCCAGCGATATGTGATTATATAACCATAGAATTACATCAATCTGTTAGCCCATATAATTTAATTATAAGCGTATCAGCAACATTAAAAACTAACGGTGATGCATTGGTGAATATTCCGACATCGGTTCCTGCAGGGAATTACTATATCGTAGTGAAGCATCGAAATACGATAGAGGTCTGGAGCAAACTTCCGGTTGCATTTGGCTCATCCGCAGTCAACTATGACTTTTCTCACTGAGAAACCGTAAAATTTCCTTAAAAATCAGCATTTCGAGCTAAGAATCGGTTGTCAAAAGCATAAAAACTGAATACTTTCACATCATCAAAATTAGGCTAACCAAAAACCAATAATAAACTAGTATTATGCAAATAATTAATCGCGATCTGCTTGTAATTACCCCCAAGCAAGCCTGTGTAGATTGGGCCAATGCACTAGGAGAAGACTTTGAATTACAGATGGAAGACATGAGTGGACATGATGCAGCATCATCATTTCTGATTCCTGAATTCGAAGATGAAGAAGAAGCTCTTGAGTGGATGGAGGAGGGTGCAGAAGGCTGGTTCTCACTATTATTAATGGAATGGACCGACGATAGAACAAAGTGGCCGGAAGATTTGAGCTGGGAAAACCTCAATAACTTCTTCCATGTAAACTATCAGTCTATGGTAATGGATTTGGTAAATGAGCCAATCGAAAAGGACTCGGATGAGGACTATGATGATGACACCATCGACCCTGAATTAAACTAATTGAAATAAAAAATCCCCGGCATTAAGTCGGGGATTTTTATGAAAAGTATAGTTGGTACGGACTAATACAGAATAAAAGACGAAAAGGGGTGCGTGAAAATTGGTTTGTACGGTAACGAACAGTGCTTCTTGGCAATTGGAGAGAGTATTTGGGGGAATACTCTCCCGAGACTACAAAAGACCAACAATTTTTCAAGAAAAAAACGGGTATTTTTCCCGGTAGACGGGGGGGTATTTTCCCCGGTATCAAAAGGGGGTGTTTTTCCCGGTATAAGGGGGTGTTTTTCCCGGGGTTGAAAATACGGGTTGATTTTAAAGAGTGAATGCACTTTCTTTGGCTCAGGCAATAAGCCCCCAATCCTAAAATCTTTATGGCATACCCAATACCGCAGATAGACATTGATCAAATGTTAAGCGATCGTGAAATACATATGAGTATTCCCGACCCGGATTCAAACGAGAACATAATATTGTTTAACTCGACACGGATCAGAGTTGAAGAACTGATTAGCTACTTCTATTTGAATAATGATAATAAACTAACCGGTATTCGTTTCTGGCCGGGGATTATGGATTACTCCCTAGTTTTCCCGATAATTTCGGTTTCAACTTCAGCAGCAAGCGCAACCGGCTTTTGCCTGTTAGAAGAGAACTCTTATTTAGATCCCAATAAAGAGTTTTCGAAAGTGGTATCCAGACCCCTTGCCATGAGGTGCTTTGGTGAATATAAGTCAAATGTGCTAATTGATGGCCAATCTCAAGGTTCTATGGTGGCAATCGACTCACGATTCTTCGATTGGCAAGACTTCTTAGATCTATTTAATGCAAATATTCCGGGGTTTGACGAAAAAAATCCTACAACATTTAGAGGGTACTCTTTAAAAGTTGAACAAGGGTATATCGGCTCAGGCTTATGCGAAAAGTTTTATACTCAATATGGTATTGGTAAAAACAATACCGATTATGTCGGATACTCGGTTATGCTTAGTTTATTTGACCCTGCAGGTGTTCAATTAATTAACCCGGATCTTCTATTCGAATCCGGTGTTTATTCAGAAAGATATTTGGAGGGCGCGAAACCTTGTCCGACTTTGTGTGATTAAATACAGCAAGTGGGTATATTTGCCGCGTACGTACCGGCAGCAATGACACTTACAGAGATTTATTTCAACTATTCAGGGTATATAGAAGTTGGTCTTGTATCATCATTGATTCTACTTTATAAAAGGAAGTTTAACAGGCAAGAATGGGATTTGATTATTTGGTTTGCAATAAGCGCAATTACCATGATTGTGGCTTATACCCTTCAAGCAAATCATTTATACAATGGTTGGTGGTATAATATTGCCAACTTCTTTCAATATGGTTTTCCCGGCTACTTCTATTATAAGTACATCATTGATTTAAGAATAAAAAAAAGAATCGTGCTATCATTCAGCGCTGCAGCCGTCTTTTCCATAATCAGGTTATCGATAGTTGGAATGACATTACCCGATAAATACTGCATCATTTTTTGGGTGTTCTTAGATAGTATGTTCGCATTTATTTACCTAAAACAACTGTTCGAAAACATTGAAGTAAACCCATTTCATATTCTTCCATTTTGGTTTTGCGCACCGGCAATGCTCGATGCCATGTGCATGATTCCAAGCTACGCAATATTTAACGTATCAAAATCATATACGCTGTTAATTACACTTGATTCAATACTTCAATTCACCTTTTCCTTATGGCATTTTCTTTTTGCTTTCGGAATCATATATACACAATGGCTAAAAAGAAGCGCCTTAAGAACCATTTAATTATTAGACGAAAAAATGGATTTTGATTTAGAATTATCACTTACGGTTGTCGCTATATTCATCTTTATAGTTGTGCTACTGATGCTTAACTTGATGCTTACAGGTCGTAACCGAAAAATAAAGCATGATAGCGAGATGGTGCAAATGAATGCACGTCTCGATAATGAAGTTTCAATTGCAAAAATGGAAGTTGCAGAAAACACGATGAACGAGCTTGGTCGAGATTTGCACGATGATGTTGGGCAACAGTTGGTTTTTACCATAATGCAAATGAATGCACTCGACAAGAAATTAAACGATAGTGATAAAGGAGCTCTTCAAGAGGCGCGCAACTCGGTGCAGGCGGCATTAAATTCGATTCGAAACATATCTAAAAACCTCAATAAAGACTATATCTCTTTGGTTGGTTTTAAAGAGGGTGCAATGCGTTTATTCGATAAATTGTCTATTGCCGGAACAATGGCACTTCGTGTTGATATTCCCGAACAATTAAAGTTCAAATCTCCTTCCAACGAAATATTCCTTTATCGAATTATTCAAGAATGCGTTAGTAATACGATAAAATACGCCGGAGCTTCAACTATATTTTTAACGGTTAGAGTAATAGACGATATCGTAACGGTAGTTTATGAAGACGATGGACAGGGGATCTCTAACATTGATTCCGCCGGAAATGCCATATCAGGAATCGGAATTAACAATATGAAAAAAAGAGCCGAATTAATGAAAGGAGATATTTCTATTGGAAATCGCGAACCTCACGGAATAAAAGTATCTTTGACTTTTCCTGACAAATAGGAGTTATGAAGATAAAAGTTGCGATTGTCGATGATCATCACTTGGTGCGTAAGGGATTAAGGTTATTATTAGATAACCTTAATGATTTTGAAATATTATTTGAGG
>JAKPPP010000368.1 GCA_029547265.1 Bacteroidota bacterium | reverse complement strand
TTAAAACATCTTCCCTCGCTTCGCTAAATACGGAGCTAAAACTTGCTTATAGCCTAAATGAATATCGGCTTCAACAAAATCGATGTGGTATTGGGCGCATTTGAGCATCAGTTCTTTTTTGAATTCGCTGATGGCTTTTAAATAATTTTCTTTTACTTGTCCGGCGTGGACTTTCACTTCTTGTCCGCTTTCAATATCAATAAACTGATACGGACGATTTTCGAAGGCGAAATCCATTTCCAATCGTTTGTCGACAGTATGGAATAAAATCACTTCGTGTTTGTTGTATCGCAAGTGTTGCAGAGCACCAAAAAGTTCTTTTGCGTCGGAGTGATTCTCGAACATATCACTGAAGATAATCACCAATGATCTTTTGTGAATGGTCTCTGCAATTTGATGTAATGCTGCAGTTGCAGAAGTAGTTTTACCTGCTTCTCCTCCTGATGCAATCGCTTCTTCTAATTTGTGATAAAGTAATTTATGATGAACGGTACTACTCTTCGCTCCAGTATTCAAGTAAAGTTGATCAGAAAAAAGACTTAATCCCACTGCATCTCTTTGCATCTTTAGCAGGTGCATGATAGATGCTGCGCAGTTCGCCGAGAACGTAATTTTATTCATTAAATCCGGATGCTTTTTGTCGACCGGAGGATAATGCATCGATGAAGAATTATCGACTACGATCTGACAACGGAGATTCGTTTCCTCTTCATAGCGCTTAGTAAAAAGCTTATCGGTGCGACCATATAATTTCCAATCGATATGTCGAGTAGGCTCTCCTGCGTTATAAATTCTATGCTCGGCGAATTCCACCGAAAATCCATGAAACGGACTTTTATGTAATCCTGTGATGAATCCCTCCACCACTTGGCGGGCGATTAACTCGAGCGATGAGAATTGCTGAACTTCGTTTTGTCGGATCATAGTATAGATTACGAAAATCGGGAATTTAAGTTGTATAAAACTAATTTAAAATTTTGAATTTGGATAGGCCACAGATTATCATGATGGTTATGATTCATTATGATTGGCTATTTGTAAGCCTAAAGATTTAATTTGAACACGGATTTTGAATTTTGAATCTTGAATTTCAAATCTTGGATCTTTCATCATGAATCCTGCATCTTAATTTTTGAATTGGTTGGCGCGGAATAAAATTAAGTCAATTTGATCTCTTAATGGATTCGGGATCAAATTCAGTCATTCAGTCATTCAGAAATTCAGTCATTAAAAAAGGCTGCCCTTTCCGGAACAGCCTTTATTTTTAATTTGAGGAGGATTAACCCAATTGAGCATCTAATTTTCCTGCCAAAACTGACTTAGGAACTGCACCAATTTGTTTATCAACTACTTCACCACCTTTGAAGAATAATAAAGCAGGGATGTTACGGATACCGAATTGCATCGATATACCAGGATTATGGTCAACATTTACCTTTCCA
>JAKPPP010000358.1 GCA_029547265.1 Bacteroidota bacterium | reverse complement strand
TAAACAAAGACAACTTAGCTTGTACTATGATCCTTCTTGGCAAACAATATTTGTTAATGCAGCTGAATTGAAAGGAAAACGAGGATTATTAGAATTTTACAATAGTAACGGACAATTGCTTAGTAAATCATCCCAATTGATTGATGGCGGTTATTTCATGCAAAGCAGTTCATTCGCTTCTCAACCTAGTGGAGTGTATATTGTGAGGTTGCAAACTGAAAAAGAAGTGTTAGTTGGTAAGTTTGTGAAGAGATAGGGGGATTTTGAATTTTGGATTCCGCGAAGCGGATAGTGAGATGTTTTTTGAATAGAAATAAGGGTGGAGTAAAGAATTTTGGTTTGGATGGGGAGTATGGAAAAAAAGTTCCTAGTTCTTGGTTCATGGTTCACGAAGCGGGCGGCGAGATGATGGTTTAAAAATTCCTAGTTCATAGTTCTTAGTTCGGCGAAGCCGATATGGTTCGAGGCTTGCCCTAAAGTGTGATATTTCATCACTACTTTAGGGTTGCGCGAAGCGGATAGCGAAATCATTTTATGATTTGAGGTTGAGAATAAACGTTGCAACATGCAATAATCAACTAAGTTCACCTACAGAAACAAATCAATAGCCGCACTGTAATAAATCACCTGTTTTTACTGTGAAAAGGGGCTTTTTAAAGGGTACATTTGCATTAACAAAATGTTAGCACGCTTTTTGCAACAACTGCTGCAAAAATTCGTATAAATTTAAATTGCCAAACCCTAAACAAAAAGTACCTTAACCATAATGAATTTTTACCGCTTTTTTATTAAGAAAATATTTCTGTTAGTATTAATGTGTTCGCTTCATAGTGCTGCGAATGCTCAGTATAATACATTATGGATTCCCGATACTTTATCAGGCACTACATTTAACTTAACAGTTCGTGATACGTTTCGTCAGGTTTTACCCGGACAACAAACAATTGTTGGGGCCTTTAACCATTTTCCTACGTGGGGGCCTACTCTATTCTGGAACAAAGGTGATTCGGTAAACATGTTCGTCACCAATAGCATGCTCGACACTACTACAGTGCATTGGCATGGCATTCACCTCCCCGCAATAATGGATGGAGGTCCGCATCAAACTATTGCTCCGAATCAAACATGGAATCCGAAATTCAGAGTTAAGAACAACGCCGCTATGTATTGGTATCACCCGCATTTACATATGATGACGCAAGCGCAGCTGGGCCTAGGCATCGGAGGATTAATCATTGTTCGTGATCCGATTGAAGCAGCATTGGCATTACCGCGCAAATACGGAGTTGATGATATTCCATTAGTGTTAACGGATAGTCGTTTCGATAATTCCAATCAAATTGTATTGTCGTTGTATGGTGATACCATGATGTGCAACTTTACTTTAAATGCTCAATACACCATTCCTGCTCAAGTTGTAAGATTGAGAATATTAAATACCGCATCTGAACGATTTTATAATCTCGGTTTTAGCGATAACAGATCCTTTTCGGTTATTGGCAGCGACGGAGGATTACTCAACGCACCCGTATCGTTAACTCGTAAATTATTAGCTCCCGGTGAGCGCGTTGAAATACTCGTGAACTGCACAGGGCAAAACGGAACATCATTCGACTTAATGGCATATAACTCAGGAATGGCAACTGATTATCCCGGATGGCAGCCAACGAATTATTCTGATGTTCGCTTCCGCAATGATTTAGGAGGAAGAAATTTCAATATTTTGCATCTAAATGTTGGTCCGCAAACAGCCAACCCTAAAACAACAATTCCTACCACATTAACAACAAATGTATTTCCCGACTCTACAGCTTCAATAGCAACTCGTGCTATATCGATGGCCTTAGGAGGAAGTGCTTGTCCGCCGGGCTACCCCGACTGCTACCAACTAAACGCGACTAACTTCGACATGAATAGAATCGATTATCGTCCGTTAATCAACAGCACCGAAATTTGGGAGATCACCAACAACAGTACGTTGGCACATCCGTTTCATATTCACGATGCACAGTTTAAAATCATCAGTGTAAACGGTGTGAATGCACCTGCTGCCGATAGAGGATGGAAAGATGTAGTGGTAGTACGAAGAAATTACAAAGTACGATTTGTTGTCAGCTTTCCCGACTATGCCGACAGCCTCCACCCTTTCATGTACCACTGCCATATGGCACCGCATGAAGATGCAGGCATGATGGGACAATTTACGGTGATGCCTGAATGTGTACCCACAATAACTACACTAACACCAACAACATTAGGAGTAGGTGCATTAGCAACATTAAAAGGAACGCATCTCAACAATATTACGAGTGTAAAATTCAATGCACTCTCATCGTCGTTTAACATTACCAGCGATACTACCATCAAAGCAACGGTGCCAACAGGAGTAACTGCAGGAGTAATTACGGCACAAAATAATTGCGGCACGGCAACATCGCAAGCATATACTATAGTAGACTCAGCGAATGTCACCGTTAAATTCCTGCTCCAGGGATTATATGTTGCACCAGACAGCATGCGTAATGCGATGGGAATTTATGCCGATAGTGTACAAATAAGATTATACGCCAAAAGTGATGTCACTACACCGGCAAAAATTATTAATACAGTAGTGAGAACCAACGGACAAACATTCTGTAAGCTACCTGCATCATTTATTGGGCGACAATATTACATCTGCATACGACATAGAAACTCTATAGAGACATGGAGCAAAACGGCGGTTACGCTGCGCAACGGACTCACCTACGATTTCAGCAGACCTTAACGAATTAAAATGAGAAACTATTTTTTACTCTTGATTTTGGCGATAGCCATATCAGCAAAAGGTCAAACCATCAACGACTTTCAATTACTATCGACGAGTGGCAAGAATTTCAAACTATCCGACAATGCCAATGCGAAAGGATATATAGTAGTATTTACGAGTAACAACTGTCCGTTTGCAAAGCTCTATCCCGAGCGATTAAAAGCACTCAACAAAAAGTATGAGCCATTAGGAATTCCTTTAGTATGTATTCGCTCAACCGACACAACAGTAATGGATGAAGATGTATATGAAAAGATGATCGAGCTAACGAAACGCGAACAATTCAACTTTCCCTATTTAGTAGATGGAGATCAAGAAGTAGCTGCTCAATTTCATGCCGATAAAACACCACATGCTTTCGTAATTTGGAAAGAAAACGAACAATGGGTTGTAAAATATTCAGGAGCAATTGACGATAACGGAGCAGAAGAAAAAAAAGTAAAGCATCGTTATGTAGCCGAAGCTGTTGATGCACTTTTAGGAGGCAAAGAAGTAGCTATTAAGAAAACTGCATCGGTAGGATGTGCAATTCACTATCGAAAGAAATGAACATTCCTAAATTTGGTTGACCGTTTTAGTTATAAATTATCGGGCAAATAGGAGCCTTGTGGTCTTTGTGAGTTATTTTTTTGAATCATTCAATGATAGAAATACAGGATAAAACATTTTCCCTCTTCCAACGCGCTGTAGCCGCGCGACGGCTCATACTTTTTCCTGCAGTCGAAAAAGTATGCAAAAAGACCGCCGCTGTAAATTTTTTAGCGGGAACGATTTCAACTCCAACGGAAAGAAACAAACTCGACCTGAAAGAAATCCTTTTCAGGTCTCAAACAGTGTTTCTTTCTATCGTTGTCGTTCTCATCGTTCTATCCGCAAAAATTTAA
>JAKPPP010000340.1 GCA_029547265.1 Bacteroidota bacterium | reverse complement strand
CAACAAAAAATTAAACTTGATCAGTTAGCTGATCTCTTGAAATAAAAAATTGTCGATTATGAATCATGTTATATCGTCGAATCAAGTAACGTTTGAAACGTTAAAATTGATGTTAGATCCAACAACAAAGTTGGTATTGAGTGACGAATCAAAAGCTAAGATTAAAGAATGTCGCGATTACCTTGATAAGAAAATGGAAAGCAGTGATGCTGCTTTTTATGGCATTAACACAGGATTCGGGTCGTTATACAATAAATCAATTTCGAAGCAAGACTTAGGTCAATTACAAGTAAACTTGGTAATGTCGCATGCTTGCGGAACGGGAGAAGAAGTTCCTTCTGATATTGTTAAGTTGATGTTGTTCTTGAAAATTCAAGGAATGTCGTATGGTAATTCAGGTGTGCAAGTTGAGACGGTTCAATTGATGATTGAATTTTTCAATAACGATATTCTTCCTGTGGTTTACGATCAAGGATCACTAGGTGCATCAGGCGATTTAGCTCCTTTAGCGCATTTAAGCTTGCCTTTAATAGGTTTAGGTGAGGTAAGAGTTAAAGGTGAGAAGATGGGTGCTTCAGATGCTTTAAAGAAATTTAACTTGAAGCCTGTGGTGTTAAAGTCGAAAGAAGGCTTAGCATTGTTAAACGGAACTCAATTCATGAGTTCGTTCGGTAGCTGGAGTATTCTTCAAGCTAAACGATTAGAGCGTATTGCAGATATTGTTGGAGCAATTTCATTAGAAGGCTTTGATGGAAGGATTGAACCATTTCATCATTTGATACATGATATTCGTCCGCATTCAGGACAAATAAATACGGCTAGCCGTTACCGTGAGTTGCTGGATGGAAGCGAAATGATTAGTCGCACTAAGCAGCATGTTCAAGATCCTTATGCTTTCCGTTGTATTCCTCAAGTTCATGGTGCATCAAAAGATACTATTGACTACGTAGCATCAGTGTTCACCACAGAAGTTAATTCCGTAACTGATAATCCTACTGTTTTCCCTCAAGAAGATTTAATTATTAGCGCCGGTAATTTCCACGGACAACCATTAGCATTGCCATTAGATTTCTTAGCGATTGCATTAGCAGAGTTGGGTAATATCAGTGAAAGAAGAACATATCAATTGATAAGTGGCTTAAGGGGGTTGCCTGCATTTTTAGTTGCTAATCCGGGACTTGACTCAGGTTTTATGATTCCCCAATATACTGCTGCATCGATTGTAAGTCAGAATAAGCAATTATGCACACCTGCATCAATTGATTCAATTGTATCATCCAACGGACAAGAAGATCATGTGAGTATGGGAGCTAATGCTGCAACGAAGCTGTTTAGAGTTGTGATGAATTTAGAGAAGATATTAGCCATTGAATTGATGAATGCATCGCAAGCTATGGAATTCCGTCGCCCGGCAAAATCTTCATCAAAACTTGAGCAGTTAATAACCGATTACAGAAAAGTAGTACCTTTCGTTGATAAAGACAGAGTGCTATTTACTGACATTAAGAACTCAATAGAGTTTTTAAGAACATATAATTTCGAAACAATCATCGACTAAAACATAAAATGATGAATCACAAATTAATTTATTCATTGGTTGCAGCATCATTCCTTTCGTTAGGAGTGTCTGCTCAAACGCCGCAACGTGACCAATTGCAACAGCGCGAATACAAGGCTGGTT
>JAKPPP010000329.1 GCA_029547265.1 Bacteroidota bacterium | reverse complement strand
ATAACCAGTCAGTTATCTGCGCAAAACGACCCAAAAGCACAAGAAATCCTAAAAGGTGTAAGTGCTAAGTATAAGTCTTATAAGACATTGACAGCCAGCTTCAAACTGGGAATTCTCGACCAAAAGTCAAAAAAATCGACTACCCAAAACGGATCTGTAACAATTCGCGGTGGGGCTTTTAATTTGTTCATGAGTGACCAAACAGTGATGTGTGATGGCAAAACAACCTGGACCTATTTGAAAGAATCAAATGAAGTTCAGGTGAGCGAAAACAAACCTACGGCAGATGCGATAACACCTACAAACATCTTTACGATGTATGAAAAAGGATTCAAATCTAAGTTTCTTTCAGAAAAAACAGCCGCAGGCAAGTCTGTTCAGTTAATTGAATTAACTCCTGATGATGCGAAGAAAAATTACTTCAAAATTCAACTTACAATCGATAAAAAAGATAAGTATGTTAGTGAGGCTAAAGTGTTCGATAAAAGCGGAAATATTTATACATACAGCATAGTGAAGTTTACTCCAAATGCTAAAGTGACTGAGGATATGTTTACGTTCAATAAAGCAAAATATCCCGGAGTTGAAATAGTTGACTTACGATAAAAGAAACATCACTCCATAAAAAAAGGCTACCGATAAAGTAGCCTTTTTTATTTTCTATGAATTTATATTATCGTACTAGATAAACTTGTCCAACTTTCTCGTGTGTCTTGCCCCAAACATCTTTTACAACAACTTGGTAAACATACACACCTTCTTGTGCCTTATCAGGCATACCTACTACACTTCCATCCCAATCGCGATTGTTTCTTCCTTCACTATAGAAGATTTGATCTCCCCAACGATTGAAGATTGACAATTTCACATCCACAATACTGATACCGGTAACGTTGAATCCGTCATTGATTCCATCTTCATTTGGAGAGAATGCATTAGGAATCCACCAATGGAACTCAGGCTCTACTCGCACAGGATGTTGAACAGTGTCTTTACATCCGTATGAGTTCACCACCCATAACGTCACCATATAATTTCCTGTATCAGCATAAACATGGTTCGGTTCGAACTGAATTGAACTTGCTCCATCACCAAAAGTCCAATGATACATTAATGCACCTGTTGACTGATTAATGAAGTTGAATTCAGGATGCAATATTGATTGTGTTGCAGGATCAGGTTGGAATTCAGCTGTTGGTCCAGGGAATACTGTAACGATATTAGGGAACGTTGTTGAATTTTGACAACCGAAATCGCTCGTAACAGTTAACGTTACTGAATAAGTTCCGCTTGTTTGATAAGTATGCGAAGGATTTTGATCTGTTGATGAAGTACCATCACCAAAATCCCAGAACCATGAAATAACATTTCCTGTTGCGATATATGATGAATCAGTAAATTGAACTACCAGCGGGCCGCATCCTGCTGCAGATATTTGCAAGAAATTAGCTACTGGAAGAGGATGAACAACTACAGTATGAGTAATTGTATCAGTACATCCTTCACTACTTGTTGCCACTAATGTAACAGTGTAAGTTCCCGGTTGCGAATACGAATACGAAGGATTTGTTCCAGTAGATGTACCTGTACCATCACCAAAATTCCATTGATATCCCGAGATAGTTCC
>JAKPPP010000292.1 GCA_029547265.1 Bacteroidota bacterium | reverse complement strand
ATTTAACTAAGTGATGAGATCGGAAGACTCTAAAGACATAATGAAAATGCCCGGGTGGCGGAATTGGTAGACGCGCTGGTCTCAAACACCTGTGATTTCACGATCGTATCGGTTCGACTCCGATCCCGGGTACTTCATCTCATCTTCCTTTCTTCAAGAGAAATGTTCAATTAAATGGGCGGGGGATTTCCATTATTATCGTTACATAATAATTTGTAACACCTTGTGCTATTTTGCGAACGGTTCACGACTTAGGTCTGATGGATTTTTTGTTTTACATCTGCAAACAATAGGACAAATCTTTTTATTATGAACATCCTAAAGACATCATTGCCGCTATGGTTAGTGCTTCTAATCTGTGCATGCATCGGAACCGGATCATTTTTCCTTTTCGGAAGCAAAAACACTTTAGAAAAATCCGACTCACTTAATGTCAACAATAATTGCGGCATTGTGCTAATGAGGGCTACTAAGCATGGTGAATTTACTCGTCCGTTAATTATGGCCGATTCTCCCAGCGAAAGCACTGACCTTCTTGATTTAAAAAACAATATCATTGAAACGATTAACAATGCTCAAGTAGGCGGAGGCATTACAAGAGCCTCTGTTTATTATAGATCTATTGAATCAGGAAAATGGATTGCAGTAAATGGTGGAGAGCAATTTAGCATGGCAAGTATTATGAAAGTACTTACCCTGATTTATCATTTGCGTCAAAACGAGCAAAATCCGGGTTGGTTAAATCAAAGAGTAAAATTGACCGATTATACGCAGGGAAACATACAAACAATTGAAGGACCAAAATTGGAAGTTGGTAAAGAATACAGCATTGAAGATTTATTAAATTTTATGATCAAGTATTCCAACAACAATGCCACGGCTAATTTAAATGTGCTTATGGATTTCAAAGCATACAGCACTTTAATGGAAGATATCGGGATTCCTGTTCCGGACCCTAAAGCTTCTGACTACACACTAAACAGTGTTGAATGCAGTAGATTTTTAAGAGTACTTTACAACACATCTGTGCTTACCAATAAATCATCTGAATATGCTCTAAAATTACTTTCAGAGAGCACATATCATGGAGGACTTTTACGTCAGATAACTGACAAAAACGTAAAAGTAGCGCATAAATTCGGCGAACGATTTTTACCGAATGAAAATCAGCTACACGAAACTGCTATTTTTTACACCGAAAACAACCCTTACCTATTGACTGTTCTTACCGGCGGGAAGGACACTGCACAAGAAGCGGCATTAATAGGTAAAATCGGAGCGCTAGTATACGACTATAACACGAAGCCAAAAACAAACTAAAAATATTACGATTCAAGAGAGCATCCCCTAAAAAAGGATGCTCTTTTATTTTGCCCCGATTTTATTTTTACTTTTACTGCTCAAACACATCACTAATGATTGAAATAGGGAAAACGTTAGTTTCAGACGAATTGCTTGAAGAGCATTTTGTATGCGACTTGCAAAAATGCAAAGGGGAATGCTGTATAGCAGGTGATTACGGAGCGCCACTAGACAAATCAGAGTTGAAGGAAATTGAAAAGTACTATCCTTTTGTTAAAGATATGCTCCCTTTGAAAGCTCAAAAGAGTATTGAGAAGCTAGGGCTTTACCTAAAAGACGACGAAGACGAATGGGTTACTCCCTTGGTTGACGGTGTTGGAGAATGTGCTTTTACAATTTTCGAAAACGGTATTGCTAAATGCTCATTTGAAAAAGCATATTATGACGGAACGATTCCTTGGAAGAAACCGGTATCATGTCATCTTTACCCTGTAAGAATACGCAAACTACGAAACTACGAAGCCGTAAATTACGATAGATGGGATGTATGTGCACCAGCATGTAAATTAGGCAAAAGCTTAAAAGTTCCCGTTTATAAATTTTTGAAAGAATCGTTAACAAGGAAATACGGAGAAGAATGGTATAAAGAACTTGAAATAGCTGCCGATTTATTAAAAGAAGCAAGAGCTGCGGAGAAAGAAAAAAAGGCAAGCAAGAAGTAAGTATTCTTAGATATATAAAAGCCCGTTGTGATTTATCGTTGTGAATCATGACGGGCTTTGTTGTTTTCAGTGATTTAGTGGGATACCTTGTTGGCAATGTAAAAATTAACAGACTTGTTATTAATTAGATATTATTTTGAAACATGATAATTAAAAGGTAATCTTGTATTTAAATTTTAAAATATAAAAATGAATTCAATACAATTCCCAAACATGAACGTGGGACTCAAAAATAGATTACTTTTTTTTATTTCTCTATTCTTATGTATGTATTCGCCCTTTTTAAAAGCTCAAAATTATTGCTTTAGCTTAAAAGATTTTACGTCATTAGAGACTGCATCAATAAATGACATTCGATTAACGTTAGAAAAAGAAAACTGGATACGTATTGAAGAAAATAGCTCTTCTAAATATCCATTTATTGATAGTAAATTGAATTTTAATGTTGTAATGTTCGAGAGCGAGTTGTATAGCAAAATTTACATTTGCATGTCTAAAGATGTCCCAAATCTTCTAATCTTTCGAACAAATAAATCATGCTTCAATAGCATGTTAGAAGAAGCAAAGAAAAGCGGCTACCCTACTCGCTTTACGCGCGATAGCTGCACGATAACTGACCTTGCGCGTGAAGGACAAACAATAGAGTTTAGAGAATCACACTTTTTAGATAAATCAGAATATTACATTATTGACTACAGGCCAACAATTATAAAATTCAATCAAATTTATTTAGGTTTAAAAAACATCGGAAGCACTTCTAATTCAAATAAGAACTCAAATAAACACGGGGATTCGTCTGAAATTAATCCATCATTCCCTGGAGGTGACAAAAAAATGATTGCGTTCATTTTAGAGAATTTAGAATATCCCGCTTTAGCTTTAAAAAAGGGAATCACAGGTAGGGTTGTTGTAGAATTTATTATAGATAAAGAAGGAAATATAGTCGACCCGAAAGTGATAAATCATGTAGCAGGAGGCTGTGATGAAGAAGCTTTAAGAATTGTAAGTTTAATGCCGAAATGGACTCCGGGATTCCGAGATGGAGAAGCAATAAAGACTAGATACTTTATGCCTATTGAATTTGACATCTTTGATTAGATGGCATTTTAATACCCTCACATGAAATAGTCCTCTCACATTTGAATATCATATACGATTTAAGCTAACGCATAATTACCTTCTGGCTGACGAAAAACAATGTTTTTGTCAGGGTTTAAAACTTGGGGTATGCAAATAAATTTCTCATTAGGATTAGCTTCGCTTTTCCCTTCTAGCCGATAGCCATTAAAAAATCACAGAAGCATACCTTGCATCGATTAAATATTTCGGTTCAAACCCGTAAAAATCCTTGGGATATGCTGATAAAATTCAAATTGGGATTAGCTTCGCGTTTCCCTTCTAGCCGATAGCCATTAAAAAATCACGGAAGCATACACTTCATCATATTTACATTTTGGTTCAAACCCGTAAAAAAGCCTTGGGGTATGCTGATTAAATTCTCATTGGGATTAGCTTCGCTTTTTCCCTTCTAGCCGATAGCCATTAAAGAATCATGGAAGCATACCCTGCATCGAATTTACATTTCGCTTCAAACCCGTAAAAAAGCCTTGGGGTATGCTGATTAAATTCTCATTGGGATTAGCTTCGCTTTTCCCTTCTAGCCGATAGCCATTAAAAAATCACAGAAGCATACCCCTAAAAAAGCAAACAGGAATTTTTATTCAAGCAAGCTTGACAAAAATTCCTGTTTGCTTTTTTACACTTCGTGAAGGCTTTTTTACTTAATAGTGCACCCGAAGGGATTCGAACCCCCAACCAACAGAACCGGAATCTGCCATTCTATCCAATTGAACTACGGGTACATTTGGAGGGTGCAAATATACGAATCATAGGAACAGTTCATGTAATGGCGTAAACTTTACCTACCTTTGCGGCACCCAATTTTAAGCTCATGAAAGCAAAAACTGCAAAAGAAAGCCTGGCCATACATACTGAGATTGTTTTGCCAAACGACACCAATGTTCTCGGAAATTTAATGGGAGGAAGATTATTACATTGGATGGACATTACCTCAGCAATTGCTGCGCATCGTCATTGTAGTCGTATAGTAGTAACGGCATCAGTTAACAACGTATCTTTTAATCAACCTATCAAATTAGGCGATATAGTTACTCTTCAAGCGAAGGTTTCGCGTGCATTCAACTCATCGATGGAAGTATTCATTGATGTTTGGGTGGAAGACAATATGCGTAACAAAAAAATTAAATGCAACGAAGCGATTTACACATTTGTGGCTGTTGATCAACTTGGAAATCCGATTAATGTTCCTGAATTAATTCCTGAATCGGAAGAAGAAAAGCAACGTTATGATGGAGCGCTAAGACGCCGACAATTGTCGTTAATTCTTGCCGGCAAAATGAAACCGTCAGAAGCAAACGAATTAAAAGCCTTATTTCTTTAGAAAACGATTAACCGCATGAACCACATCAGCATTTTGCAAGTGGTTCATGCAGTTAAAATGCTTTTTAGGACATTCTTTATATCCGATCTTAGAGCAAGGTCGACATGATAAATTTTTCACTTCTAAAATCTCCGAGTTTCCGGGACATTGCGGCATATAAGGAGTCATTCCGAACTCCGGAACAGTATTTCCCCAGAGAGAAACAATTTTCTTACTATAAGCTGCAGCAATATGCATTAATCCGGTGTCATGAGTAATCACTACCTCCGCCTGTTTAATTAAAGATGCCGACTGATTTATTGTAAAATTTCCGCAGGTATTGATCGCAATTTCAGCATTGTGTTTTGCAATCAGTTCGCCTTCTTCCTTATCCCCCGCTCCACCTAAGATAAGAGTGGGGAAATTTAAACCTTTAATTATATCTGCAAGTTTTTCTGAAGGCATTTTTTTGGTTGCATGATTCGCACCAATAACGAGAGCGATGTAACCACTTTTAAATTTCTCCGGAAAAGCATCAAGATTAACTTCATCACTTTTATCAATAAAATAATCGAGACCTTTTAAATCATTATAAACATTCAGATGTGAAATTGATTTTAAATAACGGTCAACAATATGCATTGCAGGCAAACGGTTAACCTTTAGATTCACCAACATCCACTTTTTAAAATTGAGTTTATCAAAAGAAGTAGAAGGCTTTCCTAAAAGAGTTTTTACTTTCAGTGAGCGTAAATTATTATGAAGATCAATTATTCCATCATAATTCTCTGCTTTAAGTGTCTCCAAAATATCATTCAAAGTACCATCGGTTCCATGCACTTTGTCGATATAAGGATTTGCCTTCAACAGTGTCACGAATGAGTTTTTAGTCAGAAAATGCACTTCAGCACCCTTAACCTGTTGTTTAAGAATCCTAACAACGGGCGTAGTTAAAACGATATCTCCGATAGAGCTGAAACGAATGACTAAATACTTTGCCAAGGCGAATTAATTATCAGCTGCAAATATACGTTTTATTAAAAGGAATATGGATTCGAGGAAATAGAAGGATAATTCTGATTTTTAAGTTAATTTTACGGCATGTTGCTTATCGACACGCATTTACACCTGTACGCCGAGGAATTCGAAGATGACAGGAGACAGGTTATTGACAATGCTCTCACTGCAGGCGTTTCAAAATTATTCCTACCCAACATTGACAGTACGAGTTATGAAGGCATGATGAGTCTTGCTCGGCAGTTTCCGGACATCTGTTATCCCATGATGGGCTTACATCCATGTTACGTTAAAGAAAACTACAAGAAAGAGCTAGCTATAGTAGAGAAAAAGTTACTCTCGGGAGAGTTTTATGGAGTTGGAGAAATCGGAATGGATAAATATTGGGATCTTACTTTCCTAAAAGAGCAAGAAGATGCTTTAAGAATTCAATTGACATTAGCTGATCAATTACAATTACCTGTTGCATTGCACACCAGAAACTGTACTAAGGAAGTAATTGAAATTATCGAATCGATGAAATTAAAAAACCTAACAGGTATTTTTCATTGTTTCGGTGGAACCAAAGAAGAAGCTCAACGAGTAGTTGATTTAGGGATGTATTTAGGAATTGGCGGAGTAGTTACTTTTAAAAATGGCGGATTAGATCAAATTCTACCTGACATAGATTTAAAAAATATCGTACTTGAAACTGATGGGCCATATTTAGCACCGGTGCCTTTCAGAGGAAAAAGAAATCAGCCTGCTTATTTAAAACACATAGCAGAAAAGATATCGGAAATTAAAAAATGTAGTTTACAGGAAGTTGCCGATATAACGTCGGCGAATGCCCGAAACTTATTCGGAATATGAAAAAGATATTAATCATTTATACCGGTGGAACCATCGGAATGCATAAGGATCATTCGGGATCATTAAAGCCATTTGACTTTGGCAAAGTGACAGAACAAGTTCCTGAATTGAATCATCTCAATTGCACACTACATCATTACGCATTTAAAAATTTAATCGACAGTTCTAATGTGACGCCTGAATTTTGGCAAGAGTTAGTTGAAGTCATCAAGAAGAACTATTCGAAACATGATGGGTTTGTTATTCTACACGGAACAGATACGATGGCGTATTCGGCATCGGCATTGAGTTTCATGTTAGAAAATTTATCGAAGCCGGTAATCTTTACCGGGTCGCAATTACCATTGGGAGCAATCAGAACTGATGCTAAAAGAAACTTGATAACATCAATTGAATTAGCGGCAGGCAAAGTAGTAATACCCGAAGTATGCATTTACTTCAACTATCAATTATTCAGAGGAAACAGAAGTGAAAAATTCACATCATCAAAGTTCGATGCATTTCAATCGCTGAACTACCCAGCACTAGTTGAAGTAGGAACCGACATTCTATACAACTCAGCCTACATTGCAAAAATTCCCAAGAAAAAATTAATCGTACACAATGCAATTAATCCGAACATAGGATTGATTCGTATTTTCCCCGGCATAACAGGCAACTGGATGGAGCATTTCTTTAGTAATCCGGGATTAAAGGCAGTGGTTTTAGAGACCTATGGGAGCGGCAATGCACCCACTGACAAAGACTTCATTAACACCCTTCAAAAAGCAATTAAAAAGGGGATATTGATTATTAACGTATCACAATGTTCGGGAGGAAGAGTTGAACAAGGGAAATACGAAACAAGTTTACAATTAAAGAAAATCGGTGTTATTAGTGGACAAGATTTAACCACAGAATCGGCATTAACAAAGTTAATGGTACTATTTGGCAGGTTCCCTAAAGACATCAATAAGATTAAGAAACTGATGTTAAGTTCACAAAGTGGCGAGATCACAGCTTGAAAATTTGTACTTTCGCACTCCTTATTAGTAGAGTGATTAAAAACAATTTACTCTTTACAATTAAAATAACGGAGACGTGTCCGAGTGGTTGAAGGAGCACGCCTGGAAAGTGTGTATACTCCAAAAGGGTATCATGAGTTCGAATCTCATCGTCTCCGCAAAAGAACAAAAATGCCCTGAGAGGGGCATTTCGTTTTTTATATAGTGAGCCAAGCTCGCTTGAGCGAAACTGTATAAAAAACGAAATTAGACGGCTGCAAGCCGGCGTTTTTGTTCTTTTAAGCCTCCCCTAAAGAGAACAGCGTAGCTAACCTTTGAATAAAATTAGATTTTTCTATTTTGGATATTACCTGTATAACCACAAATAAATTATAATTCGATTGGATTTCAGAATTAATTAAATTAATGCAAAGCTAATTTGTCTTGCATTTAAAATATATCAGTTTGATTTGTATTTCATTCCATAAGCATTCCTATTTCATCCTTAGAAATTTTTATTTCTGCAACACGAAGTTTTAAAATGCAAAAAAAAGGTTTAAGAATGGCTTGGTTCATTTGAGTTAGATTTGAACCCAAATTAAATTTGATGTCGGTGAATAAACTATTCCTGTAGGGCGTAAAAGGTTGAGGAAATTATTTAAAGAATAAAATGTTTTTTTTGCTGGGTCAATGATAAATATTTTATATAAATACCCATCACATACTAACTTTTTTTTCTTCAGAATAATTCGCAATAGATACTAGTAAAGCCAAATCTTTTTCTCTCTTTCAATAAATTTAGGAACCTTATATTCCTGGTTGTTATTCTCGAAAATTGATTTAATTTCTTGATCTAAAACCCAATAATTAAAAAGTGAGCCTCTTAAAAAAGCAACAGGCTTTAAAAGCTTTAATTCACTAGAACCAAAAATGATTTAATTCAAATGTTTGAAAAGTGATTTTTGGGATTCCAACACTACTTTATTAGGCCACGTGCTTACAAATACCACATCATCTTTTCCCACAATTGTATCCTGAAAATAAGAATTATGAGCCAACATACTCATTAGCATTATTGGCAAAGCACATGTTTTCCTTCAATTAAAAATTCTCATTCCACGACCGTTAACGCAATAGAAATTTATGCTTTACAATTTTAGTTTTTCCGAATAACTTCATCAACAAATATATGATTCATTGCTTTACATGTCAATTATTACCGCATTAAAACAGGTCATTTTTGTGTGATTGTAATCCGACTATTTAATGATGTTAATTATTCTTATTTCAAAGACATAATTACTTCAAAAAACTAAGATTTTTTTTGTGTGATTTCTCTACTAAGGTAGAAATCATATTTCTCCGAATAATTGACGTTTGTCATGTAATAAGAAGTTAAATTCTTCGCTTAAATCAAAATTTTCAGCCTTAAACAAAATATAACTAATGTCATATTCTAGCAATTCAAATTAAAATCATCTTTTAAATAGTTAGATTTGTTATTCAAACCCAAATCAACCATGAAAAAGCGTTTACTGATATCACTATCAACTTTACTTTTCGCCTTACTAATTCTTTTTAATTCATGCAAAAAAGATGAGAATACAGACTCAAATAGTACATTAGGAAGCTATACAACTGTCTCGGGAATTATTACAGATCGTCAATTGAATCCTATTTCAGGGGCCACGATATCCATTTCGGGAAAAACAACTATAACTGATGCTAATGGACTTTATTTAATCTCAAATGCATCATTTACCGATCGCTGTGTGGTTAAATGTGAAAAACAAGGTTATTTTGAAGGCATATCGAGAGTAAAAGGTATTTCAGGTGGCGTTACGAGGTGTGAAATTCGATTAATTGATGCTACTCCGGATTTTACTTTTTCTGCAGGAACGCCACAGCAACTTCAAATTGTTGGGGGCGCCGAAATCCAACTAAATGCAAACAGCTATCAAACAACTAACGGATCTAATTATTCAGGTCAAGTAAATATTGCTGTTGAGCATTTAAATCCTGATGATGCCGATTTCAACTTCCTTTCACCAGGAACTGATCTTGCCGGCAAAAATCTCTCAGGAGAAGAAAAACAACTTCTTTCTTATGGAATGCTTTTAGTAAAAATGACAGATAATTCAGGAAACAATCTCGAACTATTATCAGGAAATACTGCGGAGATCAAAATGCCTGTTCCGGCTTCATTACTTGGAAATGCTCCAACTACAATCCCATTATGGCATTTCAATGAGGTTACAGGAATATGGGAAGAAGATGGCACTGCAACTTTACAAGGCAATAATTATATCGGAACGGTTTCGCATTTCAGTTCATGGAATTGTGACTATCCAACTTCACGCGCAACGATTAGAGGAAGAGTACTCGATTGCCAAGGCAATCCGGTTCCGGGCATTCGTGTTACAGTAGGACAAACTTATGCAATCACCAATAACAATGGAGATTATGAAACGTATGTGCCTTCAGGTATAAACTTCGACATACAAGTTAATGAGCCTGCTTTAGGAATTTCATCATCGTCAATTTCTATCCCTGCTCTTAATGCCGGAGATGTCTCTACCGGACATAACTTGAATGTTCAATGTCCTGCATATGTTTCAGGAACTATTACTTGTAGTAGCAGCAGTGCTTTCACAGGAATAGCATCGATAACGTGGTCAGGCGGAGCGGTGTATACGCCAATTACATCAACAGGGACATTTAAAGTGGCTGTACCTGCAAATGGAGCCAATGCCTCTTTAATTGTAAGTGGCATTTCAAATACATTCAGTGAAACAAAAAGTATTACGTTCCCTACTACTGCAGGACAGACAACAAACGCCGGTTCCTTTAGCGTATGTGGAAGTACAGGTGGACAAAACTATAACTGCACTTTTACTATTAACGGTGATGGCTATACGAACCAAACATATAACCTATCAGCAGCACCAATTTTAGGAAGTACAACATATTTTATTTCAGACACTTTAACTGTTGGGTTCATTACGCAAAATAGCATGGTAGTTGAGTTTGGAATCGACGGAAAACTACCGGGATCGTGGAATACTCTTACTGACAATGTAACCATATCTATTAGCATCAATGGGAAACAGTATTTATCAGATGATGTTGATTTTAATATAACTCAATATGGTGCCGTTGGAGGAAAAGTAATTGGCAATTTCGATGGCACGTTTTTTAGACAAGAAATAGATCAGAACACAGGACAAGTTACAACATTCAATGTTACCGTTACGAAT
>JAKPPP010000290.1 GCA_029547265.1 Bacteroidota bacterium | reverse complement strand
ATTTAACTAAGTGATGAGATCGGAAGACTCTAAAGACATAATGAAAATGCCCGGGTGGCGGAATTGGTAGACGCGCTGGTCTCAAACACCTGTGATTTCACGATCGTATCGGTTCGACTCCGATCCCGGGTACTTCATCTCTATCTTCCTTTCTTCAAGAGAAATGTTCAATTAAATGGGCGGGGGATTTCCATTATTATCGTTACATAATAATTTGTAACACCTTGTGCTTTTTTGCGAACAGATCCCATGCTTAGGGCTGTTGGATTTTTGTTTTGAATCTGAAACAACAGGACAAAACTTTTTATCATGAACATCCTAAAGACTTCATTGCCGCTATGGTTGGTTTTACTAATCTGTGCAGGAATTGGAACAGGCTCATTCTTTTTCTTTGGAACAAAGAACATTTCAGAAAAACCAGACTCCTTAAATGTGAACAGCAACTGTGGGATTGTACTCATGAGAGCGACCAAGCATGGTGAATTTACTCGTCCATTAATAATGGCCGATTCTCCTAACGAAAGTACCGACCTACTTGATTTGAAGAACAACATTATTGAAACGATCAATAACGCTCAGATAGGAGGAGGAATTACTCGAGCTTCTGTTTATTACAGATCTATCGAATCAGGAAAGTGGATTGCTATTAATGGTGGCGAGCAATTTAGCATGGCAAGTATTATGAAAGTACTTACCCTGATTTATCATTTGCGTCAAAACGAACAAAATCCGGGTTGGTTAAATCAGCGAGTAAAATTGACTGACTATACGCAAGGTAATATACAAACAATTGAAGGTCCTAAAATAGAAATTGGCAAAGAATACAGCATTGAAGATTTATTAAATTTCATGATCAAGTATTCCAACAACAATGCCACGGCTAATTTAAATGTGCTTATGGATTTCAAAGCATACAGCACGTTAATGGAAGATATCGGGATTCCCGTTCCGGACCCTAAAGCTTCTGACTACACACTAAACAGTGTTGAATGCAGTAGATTTTTAAGAGTACTTTACAACACATCTGTTCTTACCAATAAATCATCTGAATATGCTCTAAAATTACTTTCTGAGAGCACATATCATGGAGGGCTTTTACGTCAGATATCAGATAAAGATGTTAAAGTTGCGCATAAATTCGGCGAACGATTTTTACCGAATGAAAATCAGCTGCACGAAACTGCTATTTTTTA
>JAKPPP010000268.1 GCA_029547265.1 Bacteroidota bacterium | reverse complement strand
TGGGAGTTTGTAAGGTGCTTTCGGATTTGATTGAACAAAAGTTCAACGGCAGCAAAGTATTATTAGAGCATGAAGTGACGGCTTTTGAGAAATCCGACGGACATACTACAGTTGTAACGCCGAAGGGGAAATTCAAGACTAGATTCATTGTCAACTGCACGGGACTACAAACCGATCGTATTGCAAAGAAAGACGGCATTGATCCCGATATGAAAATTGTAGGGTTCAGAGGCGACTATTACGAACTGACTGAAAAGGCGAAGCATAAAGTAAAGAACTTGATATATCCGGTTCCTAATCCGCAGTTCCCGTTTTTGGGGGTACACTTTACGAGGATGATTAATCACCCGACCGAATGCGGACCAAATGCGGTATTTGTTTTTAAAAGAGAAGGATACGGCAAGACGGACTTCAGCCTTAACGATACGATGGATGCGTTATCGTATGGAGGAACATGGAAATTATTCTTCAAGCACTGGCAATTCGGGTTAGATGAATACAGAAGAGCTTTTAGTAAGCGATTATTTTTAGAAAGGCTGAAGCGATTGGTGCCATCATTAGAGATGGACGATATCGAACCGGGACGAGCTGGAGTAAGAGCGATGGCATTAAGTTCATCGGGAGATATGATTGACGACTTTAAAATTGTTCACAGCGACAATGCACTTCACGTATTGAATGCACCATCACCTGCTGCTACAGCATGTTTAGCGATAGGGAAAGCGGTGAATGATATGGCGGAGGAGTATTTTAAATTTTGAATCTTGAATTTTGAATTTTGAATTTTGAATTGCTGTCGCAATGGATGGGCCGCAGATTGCGCGGATTTTCAGATCTACGCAGATTTGACCCATCTACGATGATTGATATATTATGATGTTACCTAAGGGATAGGCAGTCTTCGACGATTTTGCCTAACGGCAAGAACATCCCATTGGGACAAGCGGATAAAAGGATTTGAAAGTTGTTAACCCTGAAGTGTGTCGATTGAGGTTTCTTTTTGAGATAAAATTTATCGACTCTACTTCAGGGGATTTAAAAAGGATTTTCCATCCGACATTAAGAGCGAATTTAATTAGTTAGAGAAAAATAAAAATCCGGATACGATGTAAGGTGATTACAAAGTATCCGGATTTATTTTGTTTAGGAGTTACTTCATTTTACTCTTGAAGACCTTCTGGAACTTTTCGATTTTCGGTTTGATTACCAGAGAGCAATACGGTTGATTTTCGTTTTCGTTATAATAGTTTTGGTGGTAGCCTTCTGCTTTATAAAATTTAGTGAGTGGAGAAATTTCTGTCACCACAGGGCTAGGGAAAGCACCTTCTTTGTTCAATCTGTCTTTATACATCTGAGCAGTTAGATGTTGTTGCTCGCTATTATAAAACACAACCGAACGATATTGCGTACCGATATCGGCGCCTTGACGATTTAACGTTGTAGGATCGTGGACTGTCCAGAAAACTTCTAAAAGTTCATCAAAAGAAATGACTTTCGGATCGAAAACAATTTGCACAACTTCAGCATGTCCGGTAGCCCCTGAACATACTTGCTCATAGGAAGGATTTTCACGTTGTCCGCCGCTATATCCCGAAGCCACCGACACAACACCCTTCAATTGCTGATAAACAGCTTCTACACACCAAAAACAACCTCCACCGAAGGTGGCAGTATCTAATCCATTCGTATCCATTTTAATATTTGATTTTTTAGTTGAAGAAATTTCTTGAGATTCTGCTTTAGGAGAGGTGCACGACATCAGCAAAACAGAAAGCATGCTAAAGATAATTGAATGTTTCATGTGTTTTTTTAATTGTTAGTCGTTGGGGGGTGATATTACTGACAACGGTTTAAAAGAAAAATTGTTTTGAAGGGAGAAATAAGACGATAAGTGATGGGTTATTGGCTATAGGCAATAGACTATAGGCTATAGGCTATAGAAGGAAGACCTTAGGCAATTGGCAATAGACGATAGATGATGACGTTGCCAAAATTTCTTTTCCCCTTTTCTCTTGCGGTTCGATTTTCAAATATCGAAGGCAAAGAAATTATTCTTCAATGAATCTCGGGTTATTTCCCGAATTATTCAAAACAGAATCCCGAAAAATTCCTCTCCCCTACCTCGCGCCGGTGACGAATTCTTTCAGATAGAAAGGTTCGAAGTAGGCGGTGTTTTCGAATTGTTTTGCTGTGAATGCTCTTTGTGCGGGAGCGATTAGTCCGAGGGCAGATTGCTTATAATTTGAGTTATAAGAAACGTTCTTTTTATTGGCAAAGATCTCTACTGCTTTGTGAGCACCATCGCCAAACATAATAATCTCTGCTTGATGATTCATGAAACTGTTTTCGGTGAGCACTTCTGCTTTAACATCTTCAAGAAAATTGAGCGACGAATCGAGAACAGCGCCATACACTTCCATACGACGAGCATCGATCATTGGGAGCAGCAACGTTGACGAAGGAGTTTCGGGAAATTGCAATAAGAAAGACGAGGACATTGCCTGCAAAGTATTCACAGCTATTAAAGGAATATTCATTGCGTAGCAAATTCCTTTTGCAGTAGAAACGCCAATACGTAGTCCGGTATAACTTCCGGGACCTTTACTAACGGCCACGGCTAGGAGATCTTTAAAAGAAACAGCGGCTTCTTTCATCACCTCATCAATAAAAACAGCGAGAATGGAAGCATGCGAACGATCGGCAGCCGATTCACGATAAGCAATAACCTTACCATCATTCGCTAGCACAACCGAACAAACATCGGTAGCAGTTTCAATATGAAGAATCATCAATGGCTATTTAACCTTCTCGAATAATTCATCTTTCGAAACCACTTTCACTTTATCGCCATCCTTCAAGGTTTTAGAAACGGCATTGAAAGGCGAAGTAATAACGGCATCACCTACTTTTAATCCATTGAGAATTTGAATATTCATATTATCTTGAATACCCACTTTTACCACTTGAAGCTTCGCTTTGCCATCTTTAATTACAAAAACACATTCATGCAAAACAGCTTCTTTAGTATCCTTTTTGGTAACTGTTTTTCCTTCTAACTCAACAGTTTTTTTGTTGGTCATCTTTGTAGTATCGCGAGTAGTAACTGCTTGTATCGGCACTACGACAACGTTAGAAACTTTATTCGTGATAATATCGACAGTAGTTGACATTCCGGGGCGGAAAGGACTAAAATCTTTTGGTTTATCTTTTAATAAATCAGCATAAGATTCGCGAATGATACGCGCCTTCACTGTAAAATTAGTAACCTGATCGGTTGAAAGTGTTCCGCTGACAGTAGCAGAATTCGCCACTTCAGTTACAACTCCTTTAAACTTACGACCGAGGTAAGCATCGATTTCAATATCGGCAGTATCGCCACGAGAAACGCGAACGATATCACTTTCACTCACGTCAACATTCACCTCCATTTCATTCAAGTTAGCGAGACGAAGAATTTCAGTTCCTTCCATCATATTGGTTCCCACAACACGTTCACCTTTCTCTTTACTCAACTTAGAAACGGTACCATCAACCGGAGCATAGATATTCGTTTTATTCAAATTCTCCTTCGACTCTTTCAAGCTTGCTTGAGAACTTTTTACATTAAACGAAGAAGCAGCGATAGCCATTTTAGCGGCATCTACTTCTGCCTTTGCAACCTCATACGCCGACTTCACAGCCTCGAACTCCTGAGGAGAGATGGCTTTATCTTCGAACAAAGCTTTATTTCTGTTATACGTCAACTCTGCTTTCTTCAATTGTGATTCCGACTGAGCGAGACGAGATTTACTACTCGATAAATTAGCTTCAGATCCGCTTACAGCTGCTTGGGCACGATCGAGTGTCGACAAATAAATTTCAGGATTGATACGACAAAGCAAAGTACCTTTCTTCACCACATCACCTTCCTTCACAAAGAGGTCAACAATTTCACCGGAAACATCGGCTGTAATTTTAATTTCTACCTCGGGTTGTACTTTACCGCTGGCAGAAACCGTTTCAGTAATATCTTTAAGTTCAACTTTGTCGGTACTCACCTTCACCTCATCGCCACTACCGATCCAGCCTGCCTTTTTTGCCACTACCAGAATAATGATGAGTGCTATTGCAGCGATACCCACCTTTTTCCAAACTGAAGAATCCTTAGCCATAATTGAAATAATATAAATCGATGTAAAATTAGAAAGTAAGAGGATTGCCGGCGTAAAAATCGAGCACTTTCACACGGAAAATGTAATCATATTTAGCCTGAAGAAACTCAATCTTTCCTTTTGTGAGGTTATTAGTAGCAGTAAGATACTCAAGAGAGCTTGTTAATCCCGCGTTGTAACGCTTTTCTGCATAATCATAAGCCTCTTGTAATGCAGCAACACTCTTCTCGAGAGCATAATATTTTTTCTGCGAAGCGAAAGCATCGGTATGAGCTTGTTGAATGCTCTTATAAACCGTATTCTTAGTTTGCTGAGAAGAAATTTCGGCATTCATGCCATTGATACGAGCGCGAGAGACGTTATAGCGTGCAGAGAATCCGTTAAAGATTGGAATGCTTAAACTAAGTCCGAGTGATTTGGTTAAGTTATTATCGATTTGATCGCTAAATGCAGTATTCTTATAATTCGTGCTAAACGAAGGCGACAAAACTTGTTCGCCACTTTGAGTGACGTAACCTGTTGGAGTTAATCCCAAGTAAACAGGTGAACCATCGAGTGATTTAGAAGTGCTTGAATATCCCGATGAAAGTGATCCGAACATTGACAAGCGAGGAATGTATCCACCTTGCGCGATACGAACTCCCAAGTTTGCACTTTGAACTTTTAAGTCGGCACTTTTAATTTCAGGAAGATGCGTTAAAGCGGTAGCATAGATCTGCTCCGGAGTTTGAGCGAGGATTCCTACCTGAGGAACATCAACTGTTGGGGAAGCGATATCAAAATTCGGGGTACTATCGAGTTCTAGCAATTGAATTAAAGAAAGGCGAGCGATAGCCACTTGATTATCGGCAGTAATTTTATTTAATTCTTGGTTTGCCAATTGCGACTCAGCATCGAGCAAATTACCGCGAGTCATTACACCGGCATCTACTAATTTTTGTGTACGATTACGCTGTTGAGTCGACTCATCGACACCATTCACCATTACCTTCTGTTGTTCCTTTGCATAGAGTAATTGCAGATAAGAAGAAACGACATTGAGAGCAATATCATTCTGAATTTTGCGAAGATCAGATTGACCTGCAAGGTAATTCAGTTGACTTTGCTTTAAGGTATTTTGAAGTTGGAAGCCATTAAACAAAGCGACGTTTGCATTCAGCGACATATTCACCGATTTGATTTCAGAGTTCGTAAACGTATACGAAAACGGATCTACTGAGCGTCCCCAGTTATAATTACCGCTAGCAGAACCACTCAATGTTGGCGCGAGATTAAACTTATTCTCATCCACAGCGATCTTCGACGTTTGCGTAGAAAGATACTGTTGCTTAACAGTTAAGTTATGTTGCAAGGCATAATCAACGCACTGCTGCAGTGACCAAGAAGACTGAGCGTTGGCGAAAGCCGGAAGCAAGAAAATGCACAAGCCGGCAAGTTTAAAACGAATATTCGGTAACACCATAATTCGGGTAATTAGATAAGTGAACAAAGTTATAAAAGCGATTGACATATATAGTTGAAAGTCGACCAAGTGTTATAAACGGTAGATGAACCGAAAAAAGCGTGTTCTGCAGCAAAAAAAAACAGGAATGAGTATACCCCTCATTCCTGTTAAACCATTCATTCATTAACTACAATATCTTGATGCTTAATTATACACCTTCACCATGAAGACGAAATCCTTCAATTTTTTAATTTGAGAAGTACGATCGGCGCCTTTCAGATTCTTGCGAGAAGGCACTGAAATATTCGCAACATCGCGTTGTTTATTAATATAATCGCTGATCCACTTCGACTTAACAGCGAACGAAGCTCCCTCTGCGGAAGCATTTTTACCGCTGATGATACCCAAGAGATTACCTTGACCATCGAATAATGGTCCACCTGAGTTACCCGGGTTTACCGGAATACTGATTTGGTAAGCGGTAGTATCACCTTCATAACCTGTGTACGAGCTAATAGACCCTTCATTATAAACTAGATCTTCACGAGGGAAACCGAGGGTAAACACCTTTTCACCGGGATCAGAAATTGACTTCTTAAATGAGTACGGCATATCGGTAAATCCTTTAAAATCGGAATCATCTACTTTTAAAACAGCAAGATCGAGTGATTTATCGGTATACACTGTTTTCATCTGTACTTGTCCAAGTTTTTCGTTGCTGATATAAATAGAAGAAGCATCCTCCACAACGTGGTAGCTGGTTAAGATATAGCCATCGGAAGTGATAGCGAAACCTGTACCTGTAAAGCTTTGAGTTTGCTCATGCTCTTGATCCTTATTAATCGTAGTGCTTTGATCTTGGATGAGTGCTTTTTGCTTACGCTTGATGCTTTCTACTTCACGACGTAATTCGCGGTAAGCATTTTGATTTTTAACAGCACCACCACCGGTAAGATCATAATAAAGAATCGTAGAACTCACAGCGATGATAGCGGCTACGGCAGCCACTGCAGCTACGCGGTAACGCTTCCATAATAAACGCACTTTCGAATCCGATTTCTCCACCACTTTAAGAGGAGATTTGAAAGCAAACTGCTCCGACTCCATTTCATCATGGATAGCGGCCAATTTCTTTTTCAGATCGATTCGATCGGCATAAACTCTAAAAGAATCGGTGATAAGGCGGTGATCATCGATAGCGTTCGCCATTTCAGGATCACTTTCGCGCCATTGCTCAAAAATGCGCAACTCTTCCGGGGTTAATTGCCCCAGACAATAGCGCTCTATTAATTCGTCAGTTTCTCTCCTGTTGGTCATTGTTATTTCCCGTTTTCTGATACACCTCAAAGAAAGTTTTCTTGAGACGTTTCAGGCACTTATACTTTTGATTTTTGGCATTGTCGGCATTTGTATAACCAAACTTCTCGGTGATATCGTCCATACTCTGATTATTGATATAGAAATCTTTCAGAATAGAACGGCAAGGTTCGCCGAGGCCTTCCAATGCAACTTGCATAGCGTGGTACTGATCCTCCTTCTGCTCCATGTCCTCCGATTCAACCTGAATAAACTCATCCGTATCGCTTAAATCATCGGTAAACCTCGACTTACGCTGCAATTGCTTGAGCCATAACCGTCGGCTGACAGAATAGATGAAGGTTTTGATGCTACAGTTAAGTTCGAAATCATCCTCCTGCAATTTCTCGTAGAAGACAATGAGCGCCTCTTGGTAAACATCTTTAGCCTCTTGCAAGGAGCCGCCATTGTTTAATACCAGATTCATTATCGTTTGATAATGCTGGCGGTAAACTGATTTGAGCGCCTTTTGGTCACCGCTTTGCAGCGAGCGAAGCATTTCTGCTTCAGTGACAGGCTGTACCTGCTTCATGCTTGTATAGTCCTTAATTCGGGATAATTGAAAAGGTAACCCTTTCTTTTGCAAAATTCATCAATTAAACGAGGCCAAAATAAATTTCTTTCAACTTTTATTGCATGATTATCAAGAACTTACGTTTTTTCTTCAGATTTTGACCATAAAATCGGGTTACCAAAAAGCGATTCCGGTATTAAGTGTAAGTTTCTAACCAAAAACTCATCTCATAAAAATGAAAAAATTCTTATCATTCCTTGCTGTTGCTACTTTCGTTGTAGCATTATCTTCTTGTGGATCTAAAACAGAAGCTCCTGCTGAAGGAACTACTGATACTGCTGCTGTAGCTGCTGAAGCTGCTCCTGCAGTTGACACAGCTGCTGCTGCTACAGTTGATACAGCTGCTGCTGCAGTTGATACTGCTGCTGCTCACTAATCACAGCAAGTTATTAGAAATTAAAAAAGGGCTTCGTTTACGAGGCCCTTTTTTTATGCTCAAAAGAAAAGGGAAGCTTATCTGGTTTGATAGCTTCCCTATTCTTTACAATAATTTTATCAGATTAACTTGTCTTTTCAGCTACTGAGCCGGCAGGCACTTTAATTTTATCTTTATTGGTGATTCCGTTTAACACTTCGATATTGATTCCATCTGAGATTCCTGTTTTGAGTACTTGCTTGCGATAGGTATTAGTTCCAGTTTCAACTTCAACAAACGTTGTATCGCCTGAGAACTGAAGTACACTTTCGGGCACCGACAATACATTATCCTTTCTTTCGAGGATAATATCGGCATTTGCCGAATAACCTGCGCGGATAAAATGATCGGGATCGAGTTTAACGGCAGCTTTAATCTGGAATTGGATAGCGCCATTTTCAGCTACTCCTTTCGGAGCGATATATTCGAGCTTAGCGCTGAACTTATAATTTTCGATAGCACCAACAGTTAAGATAAGATCCATACCCGATTTGATCTTTCCTACCTCTGATTCATCCACTTTCCCTTCGAAGATCATCTCGCCCATATCGGCAACAGAAGCGATAGTAGTTCCTTCGTTAAAAGTATTTGCTTCAATCACTGAGAAACCTTCTTTTACGGGAACATCAAGTACCATTCCGGTGATTGTAGATTTAATCAATGTATTAGTAGCGCTACCTGAACTTTTCGCAACACCATCTTTAATTAAGTCGAGGTTATCTTGCGCAGCCTTTAATTCTTCGCGTGCTTGACGAAGGCGAATTTCATACTGTTGGAATTCAGAAGGGCTGATAATTTTTCCTGTGAACAATTGTTGGTAGCGATCGAAGTCGGTTTTCGCTTGATCAAAACTGATCTGTGATTTATTCACGCGACTTTCGGCTTCATTTAAGCTAATCATATTCGGTATGATTTTCACTTTCGCGATCACATCACCTTTCTTGATCATCTTACCTGCAACCACATATAATTCGTCGATGATACCCGACACTTGCGGTTTTACAAACACCTCGCGACGAGGAACTACAGAACCGGTAGCTACTGTTTTACGAATGATATTCGTTACTGCAGGCTTTTCAGTTTTAAAAACTTCATCGGGGGTCTTCGATTTATTATAGAAGAACCAGATGGTCCAAAAGAATGAACCAACCAACAATAAAAGGAGAACGACTTTAAAGATTTTTTTGAACATAACGAGTATTTATTAATCTGCTCTCAGCGCCTCAACAGGGCTTACAGCAATTGCTTTACGTGCTGGTATTAATCCGGCGAGAGCGCCGGCAAATATTAGGATAGCCAATGCCGTTAGTGCTACAGACACATCGACACCGGGGTGAATAAACATTGAATCATCTGATTCCGGAATGGCATTCGATACGAGTTCGAGAAGAGAAACAGAAACTACCAATCCCACATATCCGGCGATAGCCGTTAAGAAAACGCTTTCGATAATTATTTGTCGGACGATTAATGCAGGCGGAGCACCGATAGCTCGACGGATACCGATTTCTTTCGTTCTTTCTTTAACGATGATGAGCATAATATTACTTACACCGATGATTCCTGCGAGCAGCGTTCCGGTTCCAACGACCCACACAAGAATATCGATACCGGAAAATAATCCGCTGAGCTTATTAAACTCTTTCTCCATATTCCAATGTCCGATAGCAAGTTGATCTTCGGGAGCAATTTTATGGCGTTCGCGCAAAACAGCTAATGCTTTTTCTTCAGCTTCGGTAGCCTGGACTCCGTTTTTCGCTGTTACTGCGAACCAACCTACCACATCACCATAATTAAAAGCCTGTTGGAAAGTAGTAAACGGAATATTCACTGTTTCCGATTGCTCTTGACCGTTTTGTCCGCCGGCAGTTGGTTTAGTAACACCTATAACTCTGAAGTAAACACCATTAACGCGTATATAATCACCCAAAGGATTTTCATCGGGTTTAAATAAAATTTCGCGAACGCGTTTACCTATTATGCAGACTTTACGTCGTTGAAGAATATCATTATAATTTAAAAATCTACCTTCGCTGAGATCGACTTTTTCAATTTGATTTACCTCCGGATAAACACCTGAAACCTGATAGTTTCCGGTTTTTAATCCACGTACTACATTATTAGAACTACCGTAACCTCCCAAGCGATTCATAGGAGCGATAATATCTAATTCGGGAAGTTGCCTTAGTGCTTTGAAATCATCATTCGTAAAATTAAAACTTCGTCCGGGTTTCATTCCTTTATACGGCTTCGAAGTTTTCTGTGCCCAACAGAAGAAACTATTAGTAGCAGTACCGTTGAAGCCTGCTAGAATTCCGTTTCGCAAACCATTTCCTGCGCCGAGCATTATCACCAGCATAAATATTCCCCAATACACGCCGAAGCACGTGAGGAACGTACGTAATTTGTTTTTTTTAATTGTGGCAAATATCTCTTGCCAGGCATCACGATCGAACATAGCGGGCAGAGTTATTCATCGCGCAAAGCGACTACAGGTTGAATACGAGCGGCGCGCATAGCGGGGAATAATCCTGCGAGTGCACCTGAAATAATTAACACGATAACAGACCAAATTGCTACCGAAACATCTACCTCCGGATTTCTAAAGAAATCGCCGGGAGGCATAAAGCTCTTAGCAATTTCAAGCAAGATTGTTCCGAAGAAGAGTCCAACGAATCCTGCGATAGCAGTAATCATAATACTCTCTTGCAAGATCATACTAATAATAGAAGAAGGAGGAGCACCGATAGCTTTACGCACACCAATTTCTTTTGTACGTTCTTTCACAGCGATCATCATGATATTACTTACGCCAACAATTCCGGCGATCAAAGTACCTATACCGATGATCCAAATAAATATTTTAATTCCGTTGAGCATATTCATGATGCGGACATACTCAATAGTGTTATTCCACACATTAACAGCATCCTCATCGGCGGGATCGAAATTGTATTTCTTCGCAAGTAAATTACGAATATCTTTTGCCATTGCTTCACTTCCATCGACACCTTCGTTACCTGTACTCATCCAGATAACGTTGAGATTGCTTTGTCCGTTGTATGCACGCTGGGCGGTACTAACGGGGATGTATATACGCTCATTATCACCACGACCTTGATCGGTAAATACGCCGATGACTTTATAAGGAATACCTTCAACATTTAAATAATTGCCAATAGGATTTTCCTTCTTAAACAAAGCATCGCGAACAGGTTCACCGATTACACAAACTTTACGATATCCGGAGATATCGAGGTCGTTAATAAATCGGCCGGCGATAACTTTACAATTCTCGAGGTAATCGTGGTCGGGCATACAACTTCTCACAGTGAATGCGCCATTCTCTTTCTTATAATTTAAAGTACGCATAGAACGACCATCATAAGAAGCGGTCATTTCATAACCGTTACTCTCTTTACGACGAATCAATGCAAAATCTTCGTTAGTTAATTGAATATTTCGTCCCGGTTGAAATCCACCATAAGTTTTAGAAGTTTCACCGCCATTGATCCAGATGGAATTCACCGCATCACTTTGAAATTGATATTCGGCACCATTACGTAATCCACGTCCGGAGCCCAGCAATACGATCAAAATAAAAATACCCCAAGCTACGCTGAACGCAGTGAGAAAAGTTCTCAAGCGATTAGCGCGCACAGTGGCAAGAATTTCGTACCAGACTTCCTTATCAAACATTGTAGAAAAAAATTACTCGTGAACAATCAAACCATCTTTGATGCGAATAACACGTTGAGTACGTGCAGCCACATCGGGTTCGTGGGTAACAATAATAACAGTAACACCTTGTTTATGAACATCAGTAAGTAGATCCATTACCTCGAGTGTAGTAGCAGAATCGAGTGCGCCGGTAGGTTCATCGGCAAGGATAACTTTCGGTTTAGTGATGAGGGCGCGAGCAATAGCGACACGTTGTTTTTGTCCGCCCGACATTTCATTCGGAGAGTGGTTAGCCCAATCTTTCAATCCCACACGATCGAGATATTCGAGTGCCAATTTATTACGCTCTTTACGACTTACATTCTGATAATAGAGCGGAAGCGCAACATTCTCCATTGCATTTTTAAATGAAAGGAGGTTGAACGACTGGAAAACGAAACCTAAGAATTGATTACGGAAATACGCTGACTTGGTAGGGTTAAGGTCCTTGATTAAAGTATCGTTTAAACGATAGTCGCCGGAATCATATTCATCGAGGATACCGAGGATATTGAGCAAAGTAGACTTTCCCGAACCGGAAGAACCCATAATAGCAACCATCTCACCGGCACCGATAGAAAGATCGATCCCTTTAAGGACATGCATAGCGCCGTTACCCATACGGTACGACTTGTGAACATTATTCAACGAAATCATAGAAAGTGCGTGATTTATCAAAAATAGAGAACCTTAACCAATAAACATCATGTTATCGATGAATAGTAGTAAACGAAAGACCAAAGCGAAAAATTGCGGGATGAGCCGTTGGGATGATTTGAAGATGAGACAATTTGAAAATTTGATAATGTCAGGTCCGGGTTCATCTAAACGAACACGGATTCGGAACAAATTACTCAACGAATATTTTCAATATCAATAAGCTAATACTGGGCTAAGCCATTTTTCAGTTTCATCGAGGGAGAGGCCTTTACGTTTTGCGTAGTCTTCCACTTGATCTTTTGCAATTTTTCCTAATCCGAAATAATGTGCATCGGGGTGTGCGAGATATAATCCGCTGACAGCAGCAGTAGGCACCATT
This sequence comes from Bacteroidota bacterium, assembly GCA_029547265.1. Lineage (GTDB taxonomy): Bacteria > Bacteroidota > Bacteroidia > AKYH767-A > OLB10 > CAINEC01. Next base: position 20,364 of record JAKPPP010000268.1, on the reverse strand, counting down.
GCTAAACTTTCGGTGAGATAAATTCCTGTTGATTTCTCGACATCGAGTAAAGAGAAGAGTTGATTTTTCTCTGTATGATCGGGTTGTGCAGGATAACCCGGAGCAGGACGAATACCACAATACTCTTCCTTAATCAATTGCTCTTTGCTTAGATGTTCTTCAGCAGCATATCCCCAGAATTCGGTACGCACGCGTTCATGCATACGTTCTGCGAAAGCTTCTGCGAGGCGATCGGCGAGTGCTTTTAACATGATAGCGCTATAATCGTCGTTATCATCTTCAAACTTTTTCACGCGAGCATCGATACCACCACCTGTTGTTACGGCGAAAGCACCGATATAATCTCTTTTACCTGTTGATTTAGGAGCGATGAAATCAGACAATGCCACATTTGCTTGTCCTTCCGGCTTTTTAGTTTGTTGACGCAAAGTATGAAACTTAGTAACTACTGCTACACGAGCATCATCGGCATACACTTCGATATCATCACCCACAGCATTTGCGGGATATAATCCGATAACAGCATTTGCCTGCAACCATTTCTCATCAACAATTTTCTTCAACATCTGTTGAGCATCGTTAAACAATTTCGTTGCTTCAGTTCCTTTCTCCGGATCTGATAAAATTTTCGGATAAGATCCTTTCATCTCCCAGCTATGGAAGAAAGGTGTCCAGTCGATATAAGGAACAAGTTCACCCATCGGATAATCAACAAACGCTTTATTACCGATAAATGCCGGTGTTGCGAGATTAAAATCATTCCAGTTTATGACAGATTGATTTTTTCTTGCCTCCGTTACGGGGATATATTTATTCATTGCATTCGCGCCTGCATGTTGCACACGAATACGTTCATAATCTTCATTAATTTTCCTCACGAACTCATCGCGATTCTCTTTCGAGATAAGCGAACCCACAACAGGCACACTTCGCGAAGCATCATTCACATGCACGACAGGATATTCATAATGCGGAGCAATTTTCACGGCAGTATGTACACGAGAAGTAGTAGCACCACCGATCATCAACGGGATAGTAAATCCGCGGCGTTGCATTTCCTTCGCAACATGTACCATTTCATCAAGAGAAGGAGTAATTAATCCGCTGAGGCCAATCACATCCACTTCCTCTTCGATAGCTCGTTCTAAAATTTTATCGGCTGGCACCATTACGCCGATATCGACCACCTCATAATTATTACAAGCGAGAACAACACCGACAATATTTTTACCGATATCATGCACATCACCTTTCACGGTAGCCATTAAAATTTTTCCTGCTTTCGATGCACCTTCTGTTTTTTCTGCTTCGAGATAAGGCAAAAGATAAGCAACAGCCTTTTTCATTACGCGTGCGCTTTTCACCACTTGAGGTAAGAACATTTTACCGGCGCCGAATAAATCACCAACTACGTTCATTCCATCCATCAAAGGACCTTCAATCAAGTGGAGAGCCTTATCATATTTTCCACGTGCCTCTTCCACATCCTGATCGATATATTCCACGATACCTTTCACGAGCGCATGTTTCAATCGTTCTTCAACAGAATCATTTCTCCATTCCTCATCGCGCTCCATCTTTTTGCCGGCGCCTTTAATTTGTTCGGCATAAGTGATAAGACGTTCGGTAGCATCATCACGACGATCGAGGAGTACATCCTCAACACGTTCGAGTAATTCCTTATTGATTTCATCATAAACTTGAAGCTGGCCAGGGTTAACGATACCCATATCCATTCCACGTTTAATAGCATGATATAAGAAAGCTGCGTGAATAGCTTCGCGCACGTGATCATTACCACGAAAAGAAAAGGAAACATTACTAACACCGCCGCTCACTTTAGCGTACGGTAAATTTTTCTTGATCCACTCGGTAGCATCGAAGAAATCGAGAGCATTACGACGATGTTCCTCCATCCCAGTAGCGACAGGGAAAATATTCGGATCGAAGATGATATCTTGAGGAGGGAAATTTACCTTCTCAGTTAATATATTGTAAGCACGCTCACAAATTTGAATACGACGTTCGTATGAATCTGCTTGACCATCCTCATCGAAAGCCATAACAATTACAGCGGCACCGAAGCGACGAATAATCTTAGCATGTTCGATAAAAGCGGCTTCGCCTTCCTTCAGTGAAATAGAGTTAACAATACTTTTTCCTTGGGTACATTTCAATCCGGCTTCGATCACGTAGAACTTCGACGAATCGATCATGATTGGCAGTTTAGAGATATCGGGTTCAGAAGCGATGAGGTTTAAGAACTTCACCATTGCCGCTTCTGAGTCGAGCATACCCTCATCCATATTGATATCGATTGCTTGTGCTCCGCCTTCCACTTGATCGCGAGCGATAGCCAAAGCTTCTTCGTACTGATTCTCTGCAATGAGTCGAGCAAATTTTCGGCTACCCGTGACGTTAGTTCTTTCGCCAACGTTCATGAAATTACTTTCGGGGCGAAGGGTTACAGCTTCTAATCCGCTGAGGTGAAGCAAATGATCACGCTCAGGGCGCACGCGAGGTTTTACAGTTTTAGCGAGCGCTGCAATTTCGCGGATATGATCAGGAGTAGTACCGCAGCAACCACCAACGATATTTAAGAAACCGCTCACAAGAAAATCCTTTACTTGGTGTCCCATTGCGTGAGGAGTTTCATCGTACTCACCGAACTGATTCGGGAGACCTGCATTAGGGTAAGCAGAAATAAAGAAAGGAGCCTTTTCAGAAAGTTCCTCGAGGTAAGGGCGCATTTCTTTAGCACCGAGGGCGCAATTTAATCCGATGCTTAGTAAATCGACATGTGCAACAGAATTCAAGAACGCCTCGACTGTTTGTCCGCTGAGCGTACGACCTGAAGCATCGGTAATAGTTCCCGAAATCATAATCGGGAGATTTGTATTCAACTGCTCCTGCACCACTTGGATGGCATACAAAGCAGCCTTAGCGTTTAGCGTATCGAAAATTGTTTCGATCAACAAAAGATCAGAACCACCTTCAATTAATCCTTTTACCTGAGTAGAATAAGCATCTACGAGCTGATCGAAAGTAACTGCGCGATAGCCGGGATCATTTACATCGGGCGATAAAGAAGTTGTACGATTTGTGGGTCCGATAGAACCGGCAACAAACTTCGGATATTCGTTACCGTTAGTCTTCTCATACAAAGCGATAGCCTCTTTAGCAAGCTTAGCCGACTCAAAATTAATTTCGTAAGCGAGCTCCTCCATTTTATAATCGGCGAGCGAGATTACTTGGGCAGAAAAAGTATTTGTCTCGATAATATCGGCACCAGCGTTAAGGTATTCGAGATGAATATCGCGAATGATATCGGGGCGAGTGAGGCTTAAGAGATCATTATTACCTTTTACGTCGTGCGACCAAGTAGCAAAACGATCACCGCGATAATCCTTTTCATCGAGTTGGTAACGTTGAATCATGGTACCCATAGCACCATCGATTACGAGAATTCTCTTAACGAGTTCAGATTGAATATTCTTTTTCATATGTAAGCAGGCAGCCGGAAAATAAAAAATCTCCTCCGGCGTGCCGAAAGAGATTTATAGATTAATAGTATAACCAGATCTTCCGGCACTTATCTTTTCCCGGTAAACAGGGACAGGATGTGGCACCTTCTTTTACAAGGGTTGCCAAGGCATCAAAGGGCTCAGTCCCTCCGCCTTTCTGGATAAGTGCTTCGAATTTTATCGAATTTTGAGTAAGAACTGACACAAAGGTATGACACTTTAAGGTAATTGAAGACTGACAAAACAAAAGATTTCCACCACCGAAAGTCAATTAAAATAAGTTATTAATGACCATTATCAATATGAAGAAAACGACAAATTTGCACGTAAAACGCCTAGATGATGAATGAAAAGCTACCTTTGCAATCCTTCTTTAAAAATTATTGCAACAATCATGAAGAAATTATTACTTAACGTCCTGGTTTTCAGCCTTCTCTGCTTAAATAGCTTTGCGCAAACCGTAGAACGTGCCAACTCGATCGGTCTCTTAGGGGGAGTTTCGCAGTACAATGGCGACTTAGGTCAGGGATTTTACGCATCGGATCAAGCAACTTATGCTCATATCGGGATAAGCTACAGTCGTTACATCACTTCAAAAGCAGACTTCTCAACCAACGTGACTTATGGATCATTGGGATATATAGAAAGTGCTAACAAGCGATTCCGTGCTGAACAAATTCAATGGAATGCGCACGTTCGTCTTTATGCTTTCAACCAAGATACGCATAAGTTTCTTCCTTACTTACATGGTGGAATTGGTTTTCAATATTTACAAGGAGAACGCACTCCTGAAGGAACTGATTTCTTCGTGCCTTTCGGAGCCGGGATACGTTACAGAATAAACGAATTATTCAACGTACAACTTCAAGAAACATTCATGTACACTGATCACGACACTCGTGATTACGAAGCACGTTCGAATAACGATTCATACTTGATGCATAGTCTTAGCTTAACGATGAACTTCGGAAAAGTAAAAGACACTGACAACGATGGAGTACCTGACAAGAAAGATAAATGTCCGAATACACCTGCGGGGGTAAAAGTTGATATGAATGGATGTCCGTTAGACCGTGATGGAGATGGAATTTTAGACGCTGACGATAAATGTCCGGATATAAAAGGAACTATTGCAACGAAAGGATGTCCTGATCAAGACAACGACGGTATAGCAGATGCAGATGATAAATGTCCGGAAGTAGCAGGAACATTAGAATTGCAAGGTTGTCCGGATCGTGACGGAGACGGAGTTACTGATGCAGAAGATAAATGTCCGGATATAAAAGGAGTTAAAGAACTCTTAGGATGTATTGACACGGACGGAGACGGAATCATTGATCCATCTGACAATTGCCCTACAGTACCGGGATCAATTAAGATGAGTGGATGTCCTGATAAAGATGGCGACTTAGTAGCAGATCAAGACGATAATTGTCCTGAAGTAGCAGGCAGCATTACAAATAAAGGATGTCCTGAGTTAACAGAAGCCGACATAAAATTATTTAACAAAACGATTAAAATTGTTTACTTCGAAACAGGAAAAGACATTATTCGCAAATCTTATAACGGAAACCTAGATAAGTTAGCAGCGTTATTGAAGAAAAACAACAACTACAGAATTATCATAAATGGTAACACCGACAATGTTGGAGACACTGCAAACAATGTGACGTTATCACAAAAACGTGCTGATGCTGTTAAAGCATATTTAGAATCAAAAGGAGTAGATGCTAGCAGAATGAATTCCGTAGGAAACGGAGACAGCAAGCCTGCTGAACCGAATACAACAGATAGCAACAAAGCGAAAAATCGTCGTGTAGAATTTAATTTGGCGAAATAATCATAAAGTAAAAAAATAGGAAAAGCTGCTTCGGAAACGGAGCAGTTTTTTTGTTTAATGGGGATCATAATTCTTTGAAAGAAAAAAGAGGAAGTCGGTTTTTTGAAAATCTTATAATAAACTGACAAAAAGCACTAAAAGAGGGCTCGAAAAAGAATAAGCGGTAGGCACAACGAGGCAATTTTTAGTACTTTTGCGACCATTATGATACAAGAGCAATTAAAAGAACTTTCTGACCGTAGGGATGCTCTGAGGAGGCATCTTTGACGTCGATAACCGACTTCAACAAATTGCGCAGGAAGAACAACTGACACATGCGCCCGACTTTTGGGACGACCCGAAGCGTGCAGAGCAGATTTTAAAGAATGTTAACTTAAAGAAAGAATGGACGAATGCTTTTCAAGAGGTATCATCGTCGGTAGAAGACCTTTCGGTACTATTTGAATTTCAAAAAGCGGGAGAAGCAACAGAAGAAGAAGTGGATTCTGCCTATGCTGCTACTACCAAGTTAGTAGAAGAACTGGAATTCAAAAACATGTTAAGTGGTGAAGAAGATCGACTCAGTGCTGTACTTACAATCAACTCGGGAGCGGGTGGAACGGAAAGTCAGGATTGGGCATCGATACTATTGCGCATGTATTTACGTTGGGCTGAGCGACACAACTACAAAGTAACAGAGATAGACTATCAAGAAGGAGATGGCGCTGGGATTAAATCGGCGACCTACGAAATTGAAGGAAACTTTGCATACGGATATTTGAAGAGTGAGAATGGAGTGCATCGATTAGTGAGGATTTCTCCATTTGATTCGAATGCACGCAGGCATACTTCATTTGCATCGGTATATGCATATCCGTTAATCGATGATGAAATCAACATTGAAATTAAAGATGCTGATATTTCGATACAAACATCACGATCGGGAGGTGCCGGAGGGCAGAATGTAAACAAGGTAGAAACCAAAGTACAATTAACGCATCACCCAACGGGGATAGTAGTTATTTGTCAGGTAGAGCGAACGCAAGGCGGCAACAAAGAAAGAGCGATGCAGATGTTACGATCGCAATTGTACGAACTTGAATTAAGAAAGCGCAACGAAGCTAAGCAAGCGACAGAGAGCAGCAAGAAAAAAATTGAGTGGGGGAGTCAGATACGCAGTTATGTATTACATCCTTATAAATTAGTAAAAGACAATCGTACCGACTACGAAACATCAGACACAGGAGCTGTATTAGATGGCGAGATTGACGAATTCATCAAAGCGTTTTTGATGGAGAATTCGGAGGTGGGATAGGAGTTCGAGGTTCGAGGTTCGAGGTTCGAGGTTCGAGGTTCGAGGTTCGAGGTTCGAGGTTCGAGGTTCGAGGTTCGAGGTTCGAGGTTCGAGGTTCGAGGTTACGGCGAAGCCGATGAGAGTTCATAGTTCATAGTTCGGCGAAGCCGTCTGCAATAGAGATTGTCGAAATGCGTTGAGATTATGTGACACAAGCGAAGTTTAATACAGTTAAGTATAAAGGTAAATACACTTGAAATAGTAACTCATAATACGAATACTATTAGAATACAAAAGTTAAAAACAAAAATTCCTTAGTCTTATAAAAACGAATAATAAGGTTAAGACAAAAAAACCATACAATGAATTACCGCATAGAAAAAGACACGATGGGAACAGTGCAGGTTCCTGCGGATGTTTACTGGGGAGCACAAACACAACGCTCGATTGAAAATTTCAAGATTGCACAAGACATCAACAAAATGCCGAAAGAAATTATTCGTGCATTTGCAATTCTAAAGAAAGCGGCCGCGATTACCAATTTTGAAGCGGGAGTATTACCAAAAGAGAAATGTGATTTAATCGGACAAGTGTGTGATGAAATTTTAGCAGGTAAATTAGCTGATCAATTTCCTTTAGTTGTTTGGCAAACAGGATCGGGTACACAAAGCAACATGAACGTAAACGAAGTTGTTGCTTATCGTGCTCACGTTTTACAAGGCGGAAGTTTGATGGACGAAAAGAAAGCTGTTCATCCAAATGATGATGTAAATAAATCGCAATCATCTAACGACACTTTCCCTACTGCGATGCATATTGCTGCATACAGTATATTAATGGAATGCACTTTACCGGGATTACGTCAATTAAGAGATACACTTGCAGCGAAATCGAAAGAGTTCATGCATATTGTTAAGATTGGAAGAACACACTTAATGGATGCAACTCCATTAACACTTGGACAAGAGCTTAGCGGATATGTATCACAATTAACACATGGAATTCGTGCAATTGAAAATACTCTTCCACATTTAGCAGAACTTGCTTTAGGAGGAACAGCTGTAGGAACAGGTATCAACACACCAAAGGGATATTCAGAAAATGTAGCGATGAACATTGCTAAATTATCAGGTTTACCATTCATCACAGCAGAAAATAAATTTGAAGCATTAGCTGCGCATGATGCGATAGTAGAAGCACATGGTGCATTAAAAACTGTTGCCGTTAGCTTAATGAAAATTGGTAATGATATTCGTTTATTAGCATCGGGGCCACGTTGCGGTATCGGCGAATTATTTATTCCTGATAACGAACCTGGATCATCTATCATGCCGGGAAAAGTTAATCCAACGCAATGTGAAGCTATGACAATGGTAGCTGCTCAAGTAATGGGAAATGATGTTGCAATTAACATCGGCGGAGCTACGGGACATTTCGAATTGAACGTATTTAAACCGGTAATGATTTATAACTTCCTTCACTCTGCAAGATTGATTGGAGATGTATGTGTATCGTTCAACGATAAGTGTGCAGTTGGCATTGCGCCGATTGAAGAGAACATTAAGAACAATCTTAACAACTCATTGATGTTAGTGACATCATTAAACACTCATATCGGATATTACAAAGCTGCTGAGATTGCACAAACAGCGCATAAGCAAGGCAAGACATTAAAAGATACTGCTATTGAATTAGGATATTTAACATCGGAGCAATTTGATGAGTGGGTAGATCCTTTGACAATGGTAGGAGAACTTCCTAAAAACTAAAAAATGTCGTCGAAAACGATAATTCGCAATGTCGGTATAGTGAATGAAGGAATCATTCGCCATACCGACATTTGCATTAAAGAAGGCAGGATTGAGCGCATTGGGAACATTGCATCAACTCCCGAAAATTACTCTGAAATCAACGGGGAGAATTTACATTTACTTCCGGGTTGCATTGATGACCAAGTACATTTTCGAGAACCGGGATTAACGCACAAAGGAGAAATTTACACAGAAGCAAAAGCAGCTGTTGCGGGAGGCATCACCACTTATATGGAGATGCCGAATACCAATCCACAAACAATAACGCAAGAATTGCTTCAAGCAAAATACGACCGTGCTTCCGAATGTTCGCTTGCCAACTACTCCTTCTTCATGGGAGTAACGAATCATAATTTCGACGAAGTAATAAAGACTGATCCTAAAAATGTTTGTGGTATAAAAATATTCATGGGATCGAGTACCGGTGATATGTTGGTAGATGACAGTCATGTACTAAACAAACTTTTTGCAGAAGCTCCAACATTAATTGCGGTACATTGTGAAGACGAAAAAACAATCAAAGAAAATTTAGCTCGAGCGATTGAAAAGTATGGCGATGATATTCCGATGGAAGAACATCCCATTATCAGAAGTGCTGAAGCATGCTACATTTCATCATCACTTGCGAAATCGTTAGCTGAAAAGCACAACTCTCGATTACACATTTTACATATTTCAACAGGAAGAGAAACAGAATTATTCAGGAATGACATTCCTTTGAAAGAAAAGAGAATTACTGCCGAAGCTTGCATCCATCATTTATGGTTTAGTGATGAAGATTACAAAACCAAGCAAGGATGGATTAAATGGAATCCCGCAGTAAAAACAGCAAACGATCGCACTATAATTCGTCAAGCCTTATTAGATGATAGAATAGATGTTATAGCAACAGATCATGCTCCGCATACTATTGCAGAAAAAATGCAGAAGTATGGCGCTTGTCCTTCGGGGGGGCCATTAGTACAACATGCGCTCCCTGCCCTACTCGACTTTGTAAAAGAAGGATGGATCACATTAGAAAAAGTTGTAGAGAAGACTAGTCATGCGCCGGCGATATGTTTTCAAATAAAAGACAGAGGATTTATCAGAGAAGGGTATTTTGCTGATTTAGTATTAGTTAATTTGAACAAACCGAATACCGTTAGCAAAGAAAACTTACTGTATAAATGTGGATGGTCGCCGTTTGAAGGACATACATTCTCGGCAGGCATAGAAGCAACTTTTGTAAGTGGGCATTTAGCCTATTCGAACGGGGCATTCAATGAAAGTAAAAAAGGGCAACGAATAACATTTGATCGATAACATGCGGAACACTTTCATTAAATCACTATTGTTTTCGGGGATAATTATTTTATCGTCTTGTTCGAGAGAAAAAGAAGAAATCCCTTCTAACATCATGCCTCAAAAGAAGATGATAGAAGTACTTTCGGATGTACATTACACGGAAGCGACAATTCAACTTCGGAATTTAAACTACTCTGACAGCACCAGAAAAATCGCATACGGTTATTACAAAGAAGTATTTCAAAAACATCAGATTACACCGGAGCAGTTTAAGGAAAGTTTCGAATGGTATAAAAGCCATCCTGAAGTGATGAACGATATGTACAAAGAAATCATCACACATTTAAGCGAAGAACAAGCAAAGGTTGGAAATTAAAAAAATAAAAAAGGGTCGGCTAAACAGTCGACCCTTTTACTTTTAATATTTTTTATTTCTTCAAATAAGTATCTAACCAATCAAAGAAAACACGTTGCCATAAGATGCTGTTTTGTGGCTTAAGTACATGATGTCCTTCATCAGGGAAGTACAAGAAACGAGAAGGAATATTATTCATCTGCGCAGCAGTAAAAGCTTCAATACCTTGATTCAAAGGAACCCGGAAATCTTTTTCGTTATGAATTACTAAAATCGGAGTATCCCAATTTTTAATAAATCTATTTGGAGAAAACTGCTGATAGCTTTTAGGCTGAGGCGTATTCCAATAAGGGCCATCCATATCATGGTTAGCGAAGAACAACTCTTCAGTACATAAAAACTCAGACTCCAAGTTAAACACACCGCAATGCGAAATAAAAGCCTTAAATCGCTTATTATGATGTCCGGCAAGCCAATACACGCTATACCCGCCGAAACTCGCACCTACAGCTCCTAAACGATCTTTATCGACATATGGTTCCTTACTTACATCATCGATTGCTGATAATAAGTCATTCATTGCTTGTCCGCCCCAATCACCCTTAATTTCATCGTTCCATTCTTCACCAAACGAAGGTAATCCTCGGCGATTAGGTGCAACAACGATATAATCATTAGCAGCCATCAAGCTGAAATTCCAACGATAAGAGAACGACTGGCTCACAACGCTTTGTGGTCCACCCTGGCAAAACAATAAAGTAGGATATTTTTTTGCAGGGTTAAAATCAGGAGGATATACTACCCAAACTAGTTCTTCCTTACCATCAGTAGTTTTAACCATGCGCTTTACAACATTACTTTTCTTAACGCTACCCCAAACAGGATCTGTTACTTTAGTCATTCGTGTAGCAGCTCCTGAAGTAGTATTGATTGCATATAATTCAGAAGGCATTGTCATATCAACGCGAGAAGTTACAACCGTAGTTGTTTTTCCCATACCCGACACCGTTAGTTCATTATAATCGGCTTGATCGAAAGTCAACTGTTTAAAAGCATTTTTCGATTTAGGATTCATATCAAAAGAAAACACCTGATGAGTTGCATTAATCGGAGAAAGGAAATAAAGCATTTTTGAATCTGCTGTCCATTCAACTGCCTCGACATTATAATCGAAATTAGTGATTAATTCCTTTTTGGTATTCGTTGCAAAATCATAAACGAACAAGCGATTACGATCCGACTCATATCCCGGAGTTTCCATGCTATGCCACAATAACTTTTTGCTATCGGGCGACCAAACAGGATCATTATCGTAACCATTCATACCTTCGGTAAGATTTGTTGTTTTACCTGAGGCAATGTCGTACAAATAAATATCAGAATTCGTACTTACGGCATCATCTTTACCCCACAATTTCTTAGAAGTATATGCTAATGTTTTTCCGTCGGGAGAAATCGCGATTTGCTCATCACCACCAAAAGGACCTGTAGGAGAATCCCAGCGTTCACCTGCCATGATATCTTTAGGTGTTCCGGTGAATTTACCATCCGCGTAAGTTACAACAAACACGTGGCTATATGCATAATCATGCCAAGCATTCCAATGGCGGAACATTAATCCATCGATTATACGAGCTCCATCAGTTTTAGGAAGATCGGGATAGATTTCACTTGGTTTTTTATCGAGTTTCACATCAGCAGCAAACCACACAGAACCTAACGTTCCCGCATATCCGAAATTACTGATTCCTCCTTCTACAAAAGAAACCTGGGTTTTGCCGGATCCATCGGGATTCATTTCCCATAGTTGGCTATCACCATTTTTATCGTTTTGAATAAATCCGATTTTCTTTCCATCGGGACGCCAGCGAGCAGAGCCTTCATCATCGGCAGAATTTGCTAATGCAACAGGATTACCACCTTGAGGAGAAATGGCGTAGATATCACCTTGGCTTTTATTAGAAGGCACATCATAATTTCTAACATTAAAGACAACAGTCTTTCCATCAGGAGAAAGTCGAGGATCAGAAACACGTCCGATTTTCCACAACAGCTCAGGCGTAACGGCAGTTTGAGCATGCAGTAGCAAAGTAAATGCAGCAAGAGCTGCAGTAGATAATAATTTTTTCATAGTGATTGAGTAATCAGTTCAAATTTCAGAAAAAGAAATCAGAGTTCCATATTATTATAGACAAAAGGGCCATCCAGCTCGACAACCTTTCCGGAGGAAGGATTTTCCATGCGAATATTACCTATTGCAGTTCTAACAAGTCGTAGGGTTGGAAATCCCACAGCAGCAGTCATTTTACGGACTTGGCGATTTTTACCCTCGGTGAGAGAAAGTTCGATCCAAGTATCAGGGACAGTCTTGCGAAAACGAACGGAAGGGAAACGCTCAGGAAGTTCGGGGATTTCGATTCTGCGAGCTTTAGCAGGACGTGTGTAGTGTTCTTTACCATCCACTTTAATCATTACACCCTTCATCAATTTCGACAACGCTTCGTCAGTGATATTTCCCTCAACTTGGATATAATAAGTACGCCAATGTCCGTTGGTAGGATTCAGTAACTTTTGATTTAGTCGGGTATCGTTAGTAAGAATTAGAAGTCCCTCGCTATCTGCATCAAGTCGACCCACAGGATAAACATCCTTAGGAAAATCGAAAACAGAACCAAGACCTTTCTTCTCGCCTTCATCAGTAAACTGAGAAAGCACATTAAAAGGCTTATAGAGGAGGAAATACTTAAACATAAGTACAAAGATGCTAAAATGAAATGAAAAAATAATTTCTACTGCTAATCAACAAATTCGTCACCTTTAACAATAGACCAAACCAAATCCGATTCAAATCCTCGAGAGACTAAATAATTGGCAAGTTTATACTTACGTTTAAAGGCATCCTTTTCCTTCTCTTCACTTTCTCGTTTCTTAAGGACTTTACGCATCATATTAAAATAGTCGGAATCGCTTATTTGAAGAAGCGCTTTCTTAATACAATAATCGGAAACACGTTTTTGTTTAAGAGCGATTTTAATTTTTTCTTTTCCCCATCCCAGTTGACGAAATTTACCTCCTGCAAAAGCGATAGCGAAACGCTCTTCATTTAAAAATCCCTCCGTTATAACGCGAGAAATTATTTGTTCAACATCATTTTGGTGCAAACCATAATCGTATAATTTATCGCGTACCTCTTGCTGACTACGCTCTTGGAAAGCGCACCAGCGACAGATCTTAACGAAAGATTGTTCAGGAGTAAAAGTCTTTTTATTTTTTTTCTCTTCCATTGAAAATAATATGCATCATAGAATGAAAAACCCTTATCCGGGAATGGCAGCAATTAATTTTTTAGTGTATTCAGATTTAGGATTATTGTATACCTCTTCAGCATCACCTAACTCCTCTATTTTACCTTTATTCATAACGAGGATACGATCACTCATATAACGAACAACGGACAAGTCATGAGAAATAAAAATATACGTTAATCCTTGTTCTTCCTTCAGTTGGTTTAAGAGATTGAGTACTTGAGCTTGAACAGAAACATCGAGAGCAGAAACGGACTCATCACAAATAATAAATTCGGGATTCAAAGATAAGGCGCGGGCGATACAGACGCGTTGTCTTTGCCCACCTGAAAATTGGTGAGGGTAACGATCGAAATGCTCCTCTAACAATCCCACTTTAACGAGCAACTCTTTCACTTTCTTTTTTCGATTTGAATCGTTCTCATACAGATTATGGACTTGCATTGGTTCCATAATTGCATTGCCAACAGTCATTCGAGGATTAAGGCTTGAATAAGGATCTTGAAAAATCAATTGCATTTGTTTTCGCAATGCTCTTAATTTCTTTGTATCGAGATCTCGAATCATTACTCCACTATATTCAATTTCACCTGAAGTAGGTTCAATTAAACGAAGTATTGAACGGCCTAATGTAGTTTTGCCGCAACCTGACTCCCCTACTAAACCTAATGTTTCACCGGGGTATACATCAAAAGAAACTTGATCGACAGCATTTACTAACTGTGTCGCCTTACCGAAAACATTCTTTTTAGTTACAAATTTTAATTCAAGATTCTTTACAGAAAGTAACGGAGCCATTTTATAAAGAGATTCTTTACGTTTAATATTAATGGAAGGATCCGATTTTAAGGAAGCGAGTAAATCATTTATTTTCATTCCGGTTTCAGCGAAACCACCATCAGAATTTACTTTCATAAAATCTGAAATAACCGGCAAGCGTTGAAGACCGACATGATTTACAGGACGGCAAGCCAACAAGCCTTTAGTATAAGGGTGTTGCGGGTTCTTTAAAATATCTGAAGCCTTTCCTTCCTCAACAACATTACCTTTATACATCACCAGAACTTGATCGGCGATTTGAGAAATCACACCGAGGTCATGAGTGATGAATACGATTCCCATTCCTGTTTCCTCTTGAATTTCCTTTAGAAGCTCAAGAATCGCAGCTTGTACAGTTACATCGAGTGCGGTTGTAGGTTCATCTGCAATCAATATACGAGGATTACAAGAGATAGCCATAGCTATCATCACGCGCTGTTTTTGTCCACCTGAAATTTGATGAGGATAAGCATTAAACATTTCCTCCGGCCGAGGGAGTTTCACTTTTTTGAACAAGCTAATCGCTTCCTCTTTAGCTTGCTTTTTAGAAACTTTCTTATGCAAACGAATTACCTCAGCAACTTGATCGCCGCAAGTAAAAACGGGATTTAACGAAGTCATAGGCTCTTGAAATATCATTGCTATTTCATTACCTCTATACTTACGAATTTGAGAAGGCGAAAGTGATAATAAATCAATTGATTCACCGGACTTAGATAGAAGAACTGCAGATCCTGACGAAATTCTTCCCGGAGGTTCAGCGATGAGGCGCATAAGGGACAAAGACGTCACTGATTTACCGGATCCGGATTCACCAACAATGCCAAGTGTTTGGCCTTCGCCAATAGAAAAAGAGATATTATTGACCGCGACGAAATCACGATCATCATTTTTAAATACGGTAGTAAGATTACTAACCTTTAATAAAACCTTTGGATCTATGGTAGACATTAGGGGCGAAAATTAATCAAAAGATTTCAAATCGAGGAATGGGGCACGGAAAGGCGAATAGTTTGGAGTGATGTTCATATCTCATGCAGCGGCGTCCCATAGGAACGAGAAAAGGAGCTTCGCTTTTCCTTTTGCATTGGGCACTTATTTGTTTTGCACCAAGAACAATCACTTCCTCTTGCACTTTGCATCTTGCACATACATCTTACATCAAAAAAAGAACGGCTCCCTTTAGGGGAGCCGTTTCTTTTTATTGATCGTTATTTGAACAACTAATTACTTAGTCACAAATACTTTGATTTGCTCTGTACGATCGTTCATTTGCAATTGTAACATGTAGATGCCTGAAGCTAATCCATCAACGCTTACTTTCGCTGAATTGAACCCTACTGCAGCTGCTTTACTTTCTGCGTAAACGATACGGCCTGCTGCATCACGTAAGGTAATGTTAGCATTTTGTGCCGACTCTGAACCGAACTCTACTGTAAGTTCTGTGCTCACCGGATTTGGATATGCTACCATGCTTAATGATGTTGTTGTGCCTACACGTGGACAATTGATTGTTGCTACCGATAATACTTTTACCGCTGACAATCCACATGCATTAGATGCTTTCACTGTCACAATTCCTGTTGATGATGGAACTGATCCGAATGTTACACTAATGATTTTTGATCCTTGTCCTGAGTTAATTGTTGCTCCACCTGGTACTGTCCATGTGTATGAAGTTGCTCCTGATACCGTGCTGATACTATATACATTGCCTGAACTTGAAGTACATGCTGTTGTAGGTCCACTGATCGCTCCAGGTAAGCCCGGTACTGCTTTTACTGATAAACTACGTACTAATCCTGTTCCGCAGTTGTTCGATGCAGCTACTGTTACTGATCCTGTTGTGAATGATCCACTGAAGTCAACTACGATTGATGATCCACTTGATGATCCTACGATGCTTGCTCCTGATGGCACTGTCCATACATATGATACTGCTCCTGATACCGGTGTTACACTATATACTACACCTGTTAATCCACATAATCCGTCGATTGGGCCGCTGATTGATGCTGCCGCTGGTAAGATGTTTTGTGTAATTGTTGCTGTACGTGCTGGACTTGTTCCGCAGCTGTTTACCGCAATTACTGATAACGTTCCTCCTACTACTGAAGTGTATTGTACCGTAATTACGTTCGAACCTGCTCCTGATAAGATACTTGCTCCTGATGGTACTGACCAGTTATAGCTTGTTGCACGTGCTACGTTAGCGATTGAATACGTTACGATATCGCCAGGACATACTTTGGTTGCTCCTGATATTGATGGAGGTGTTACCGGTACTGTGATATTTACTGAGATATTCAATACTGATGGTGCTGGGTTTCCGCATCCATTGCTGTTGTTTGGTGTTACTGTGATCGGGCCATTGATACCTACTTGTACGTTAGCATCTACGAATCTTACTGAAATCGATGTTCCGTTTGATGATCCGATTATTGTTGCCCCTACAGGTACTGTCCATGTATATGATGATGCGCCTTGTACTGCGGCTACCGAATACGTGAAGAGTGTTTTTAATGGATTACAAATCGCTGTTGTTCCGCTGATTGCTCCTGCTCCTGATGGTAACGCATTAAATGTTACTGTCATTGAACTTGTTGCTGCTGTACATGGTGCTGTTGCATCTGTTGTTAACGTTAACGTTACACTTCCTGCTGCATAATCTGCACTTGATGGTACATACGTTGCGTTTAGTACGTTAGCTGATGGACTGAATGATCCACTTCCACTTGATGTCCATGTTGCATTGTTTGCTCCACCACCGATTGTTCCATTTAATGATACTGTTTGTCCTTCACATACTGATGCATTTAATCCTGCATTCGCTGTTGGTGGATTTGTACATCCACATCCTTCGTCTACATTGCCATCACAGTTGTCATCGATTCCATTTCCACATACCTCTGTTGCTCCAGGGTTAATGTTTCCATTGTTATCGTTACAGTCGCCTGAGTTAGCTACTGCTCCTGATGGCATTCCTGTACATGATGTTACCGGTGAATTTGCATCTCCGTATCCGTCTAAGTCAGCATCTGCATAATATGTTACTGATGTGTTAATTGTTAACACCAATGAATAATCTTGACAGTTTGAACTGTAAGAATATGTTCCACTTGCTGCATACGTTTGACCATTTACTGACCATACATAGGTATCACATGATGTTGCTGTTGTTGTGATTACTGGATTTGGTTCTCCTGTTACATCCCATGAACATGTTGTGTTGTTGAACGTTGCTGTTTGGTAACATGCTAATGTCGGTTGTACCGGCATTGTTCCTGTTACATCCCATGAACATGTTGTGTTGTTGAACGTTGCTGTTTCATAACATGCTAATGTTGGTTGTACCGGTTGTGTTCCTGTTACATCCCATGAACATGTTGTGTTGTTGAACGTTGCCGTTTCATAACATGCTAATGTTGGTTGTGCAGGTTGTGTTCCTGTTACATCCCATGAACATGTTGAACTATTAAACGTTGCCGTTTCATAACATGCTAATGTTGGTTGTGCAGGAATTGGTGTTACTGTTAAGTTCAATATTTCAGTGTTACATCCACTTACATATGTATAGCTTCCTGATTGAGTATACGTAGTGCCATTAGCTGACCATGTATAGCTTCCACATGCTGTTACTGTTGATGTGTTGGTACTTGATACACCTGTAATTGTTAACACCAATGAATAATCTTGACAGTTTGAACTGTAAGAATATGTTCCACTTGCTGTATACGTTTGGCCATTTACTGTCCATGTGTATAAATCACACGCTGATGCTGTTGTTGTAATTACAGGATTTGGTTCTCCTGTTACATCCCATGAACATGTTGTGTTATTGAACGTTGCTGTTTGGTAACATGCTAATGTCGGTTGTACCGGTTGTGTTCCTGTTACATCCCATGAACATGTTGTTGTGTTGAACGTTGCTGTTTCATAACATGCTAATGTTGGTTGTACCGGTTGTGTTCCTGTTACATCCCATGAACATGTTGTGTTGTTGAACGTTGCTGTTTGGTAACATGCTAATGTCGGTTGTACTGGTTGTGTTCCTGTTACATCCCATGAACATGTTGTGTTGTTGAACGTTGCTGTTTCATAACATGCTAATGTTGGTTGTACTGGGATTGGCGTTACATTCAATGTTAATTCATACGTTGTACATCCTGATACCGCTGTGTATGTTCCACTTGCAGTATATGTTTGGCCATTTTGTGGCCAAGTGTAACTTCCGCAAGCAGATACCGTAGAAGGAACTGTAGTTGCTTCTGCTCCTGCTCCTACTGTATAAGTTGCAGTTGATGAACAAGCACCTGAAGTCGCTACTACTGTGTAATCTCCCGGAGCTAATCCGCTGATGTCTTCACTTACCGCGTTAAATCCGCCACCTACTTTTGTCCAAGCAAAAGATGGTGCAGGTGATCCTCCCGTAGCAGTTAAATCAATTGCTCCGTTATTTACGTTTGAACATGTCTGGTTAGTGATAACACTTGATAGTGTTGCTGCTGTACAAGTTGGTGCATTTAGCACTGGATTACAAGTAACAGGAGCTAATACACGCGAACCTGCTACTGTCGATAATGATGTTGATGTCGTTGCAGTACCAATATATACTGTTGCATTTGTTGCTGTTAATCCTCCTCCTGACAATACCATTGACAAGTTTGGAGTAGTATTAGCAACCCACGCAGTTGGGTTCGTTAAGGTTACAACAATTGTTCCTACTCTTACCCACGTATTAAATGGTAAGCTAGGAGCATTTGCCGCCGACATACCAGCTCCAGTCGTTGTAAAACGAATGTGGCGATTGGGATTTGTTAAATTAACTCCTGTCGAGGCTGATGCTATTACGGGAGCCAAAGAGACATCATTACTATTTGCCTGAAGCGCTGAAGTGAACGCAACAGTTCCTGTTGTGCCGCCTACCGCTGCCGGATTTATATTAATCCCGAATGCGCAAGCATTTAGTCTAAGTTCGTTTGTCCCCGTGTTATTTAGCCACAAATCATACGTTAACGTATTTGATGTGGAGCTACAACTACTAGATGGACCCGACGATATTCCGAAGGTCAACTGCGTTTGAGCCTGCGAAGACCCTGTGAAGAGAGCAAACAGGATGCAGAGCATTCCCGTAAGCCACTTCCAACTCATGTGTTGTCTTTTTTTCATGTTATTTTTGGTTTATTTTTTTCTTGGTTGATTACTTTATGGTGTTGGAATTATCGCATAAATGAAATTGGCAATATTGGCTTCCATTAAAGGAAGATCCGCAATGTCTACATTCCCATCTCCATTTAAATCCGAAGCTATATATCCAAATGCAAAATTTGACACATCCGCCTCAACTAGTGAGCCATCTGCAATATCAATATTCCCATCTTGATTAATATCCCCAGAATAAATTGCAAATACGCCTGGTTCTACTTCTACCTGATTATCTCCATAGGCATTATTAGCAGACTGGGCACTCGCTTTATCAGGAATCCCGGCTAATAAACCGAAGAATCCAATAATTAGTAGTTTTTTCATGCCGTAAATTTATTCTTGTTGATTTATCCTATTGTTAATAGTCCTTTAACTTTAATAACCGGGGAGTATTTCTACCCCCCGGTGCTTTATTATTATTATTATTATGGGTGCGCTGAGTAGATAAACATTCCTACGTTAGTCTCCATAATTGGACTATCTGCGATATCTACGTTTCCGTCACCATTTGTATCAGTTACGAAATAACCAAATTCGAAATTCGAAATATCTGTTTCCAAGATAGGTTGATCTGCGATATCTACGTTTTCATCTTGGTTAAGATCTCCTGTGTACATCGCAAA
The DNA here is from genome assembly GCA_029547265.1 of Bacteroidota bacterium. Classification (GTDB taxonomy): domain Bacteria; phylum Bacteroidota; class Bacteroidia; order AKYH767-A; family OLB10; genus CAINEC01. The sequence goes on along the minus strand of JAKPPP010000268.1, from coordinate 325 downwards.
TACTCCCGGCTCTACTTCTACTTGATTATCTCCAAACGCTTGTGACGCCGAAGTTGTGAAGTCATAGCTTGTTGTCGCTGCAAATGTCACCGGTAATGCTGACCATGTTTGTACCGTATTTCTATGGAACACCGCGATATAATAGTTTCCGCCGATTACTGTTCCAGGAATTGTGAAGCTTGCGTCTCCATTTACATTCATAACTGCTACCGATGTAGCTACTACAACTGTTGGATCGAATTGGTCACGTAACTGTACCGTTACTGTATCCATTTCATTGGCATCTACACTGATTCCTTGGTTCATTAATACTGAGTTCATGGCT
>JAKPPP010000254.1 GCA_029547265.1 Bacteroidota bacterium | reverse complement strand
TTAAATTTTTGCGGATAGAACGATGAGAACGACAACGATAGAAAGAAACACTGTTTGAGACCTGAAAAGGATTTCTTTCAGGTCGAGTTTGTTTCTTTCCGTTGGAGTTGAAATCGTTCCCGCTAAAAAATTTACAGCGGCTAAATTCTTCCACTTCAGGAAAAAGCCAGCGCCGTCGCGCGGCTACAGCGCGTTGGAAGAGGACTTCGGTTAATCCAGTATTTCTATCATTAATTGAATCTATTGAAAAAACATCTCCACAAAAATCAAAAGGCTCCTGTTTGGCCGATAATTTATTACTAAAACGGTCAACAATCTTTAGGGCTGGTCAGTCTAATTAAAAAGTCAACCTCTTTTTCAAATCGCTCAAATAAGCTTTCCATTCTTCAAAGAATTCAGATTCTTCCCACAGTTCTTTCAGCTCTGAGCGTTCATCGGCAGCAACTTTATCGATAGCAGTTTGGGCAGAAACAACCAATCCTGGATGAATATATCCTTTGATGGTGGTCCAGTCGGGAGCCGTAACTTGATGTCCGCTTTCCTCATCCGGTTCAAAATAGTCGGCATCGGGATAGGTTTCCCCTCGATTTCCACCAGCTGCGGCGATAATCTCTGCTGCCACGAGGGCAGCGATGCAATATTCATACTCGATAATATCGTCTGAATTGAAGTTTACGCCTGCGAACGCTTGCTCTAACTCCTGCAATTGCTGTCCGCCGTCACAAAACTCATCAAACCAATCAAGACCTTCATCGTCTTCGAATACGGTATGTCCCCAAGCTCCCATGTTTTCGATATTTCCCACGAATTTCAACTTTTTTATGTTCATTTAAAAATTTCGGACATGAATTTATTCACCTAGAAATCGAAATTTTGTTTATATTTTTGCATTCCAAATCAATTATTTTTAATGAAAAACCTCCTTTTTGTCTTAACATTTCTGTTCTGTGGCCATTTTGCTGCGGCTTCTTTACCTACTCCAAGTCTTTCATCTCCCTCAAACGGAAGCAACAATCAACCGGCAGCAATAAACTTTAGTTGGTCGAATGTTAGCGGAGCAACCAATTACGAACTGCGACTGGCTCTAAATCCATCGTTCACCAATTCAGTTTCTTATTTCGATTCCAATCATCAAACATTTATCACGGACATTTATTTCGGGGTATTTCAATATTGGCAAGTAAGAGCAATGAATGCTACTGATACATCAGCTTGGTCAACTACATTTTCATTCAAGACAGCCGATCATATTGATTTAACCACACCTTTCGATGGGGCATCGAACTTAAATCCTTCGTTAGAGTTCGACTGGACATCGCTGAATGGGATTTTCTTTTACGAGATAGAAATCGACACATTATCGTCGTTCAATTCACCTGCTTTACATTCAGAATTGTTTTCAGGCTCGTCGGGATATACTGTAGACAACCTTTATTTTAACGCTGTATATTATTGGAGAGTAAGAGCTATCAATGCGGTTGACACAACGGCATGGACATCGACAAACATCTTCACAACAATTGGGCAAATTCCACTTCAATTGCCGCTGAGCGGAAGTATTAATTTGCCACCATCAACATCATGTTCATGGTTTGGGATTAGCGGGATAACAGGTTATGAATTTCAATACGACACGCTTTTTGATTTCTCATCACCTACAATAAATTCAATTATAACAGGAACCAACAATTCCGCTACGATGACGAATTTATTATTTCATCATTTTTATTTTTGGAGAGTTAGAGCATTTCATGATTTAGATTCATCGGACTGGTCGGCCACAAACAACTTTTTTGTTATTGATCGTTTACAAAATATTAGTCCTGCTAACAGCGCTCAAAACCTACCTCAAAATGTAAATTTCGCATGGAGTTCAACAAGTGCTATTAACGGATATGTACTTGAACTTGATACTTTGTGGGATTTCTCCTCAGGAAATTCGCAATTATTTACTACGAATGATACAACTTTCACAGTAAATAATCTTGCATTACAAACAACCTATTACTGGAGAGTTCGAACATACAATAATGTTGATTCAACTTATTGGTCGATACCGCGTGAATTCAGAACCATTGATCAGCCATTGTTAATCTCACCTGATGATTTTGCAATGTCGACAGCAATTAATGTACCTTTAATATGGGAGAATATTCCTCTGGCAACAGCTTACGAAGTTAACATCGACACTTCAATCGATTTTAATTCGCCGTTGTTGATCAACAACATACAGAACGATACTACTTATCAATGTGCTGATTTATTTTTCGGCACCAATTATTATTGGAAAGTGAGAGTAATTTTGAGTAACGATACATTAAATTGGTCGCCGGCAAGATTATTTACAACCATCGATCAAGTGGGATTAATTATTCCTTTAGACCTTTCACTTAACCAACCACTCAACACGGTATTATTATGGGAAAGAGAAGAAGGAATTAATCATTTCGATATAGAAGTCGACACCGTTTCATCATTCGCAACAGCAGTTACTTATTCGTCAACTACCGATAGTTTAACAACGGGAGTATTCGATTATAACACCCATTACTATTGGAGAGTGAGAATGATATCGAATGTAGATACATCGCTGTGGAGTAATATTTATCAATTCACGACTAAATCATCGGTAGGTATTGCTGAAAACACGATTAGTGATATTGTTATTGCACCAAATCCTTCTCACGGTTATTTTACTATCTCAGGAATCGAAAATAAAAGTATTAGCATTTTTGATTTACAAGGGAAGATTATTATTCCGGAGACTAAGTCAGATAACAATTCAATCAGCATAGAAAATTTTGCTAGCGGAATGTATTTTTTAAGAATATCTGAAGGAGATAAAATTGAAGTAGTGAAGGTGATGGTTGATTGATTTATTAAACTTTTGCAACAAGACTTAGTCATTAACTAAATCAGCAATTTGAAATTACCAATTGGTAAACCATCGTTTTACTAGGGATTTAATTAGAATGCGAATGAAAAGAATTTAATGGATTTTACGAATTGTTTTCAAAAACCAATCATCTATCATCTATCATCTAAAATCTATTATCTAAAATCTATTATCTAACATCTATTTTCACTTCCCACACTTCTTCAACTGCTCAATATACTTTCTTAAAAACTGATCGCGTTGAGAAATAAATTGGTCTAGAGAAGAGTATGCTGCGGGATTTTCTTTCCCGAGGTGGAAATTTACATAAACGGTATAATCGTCGCCGGGGAAAAAGAGATAACTTCCTATGAAAGATGATGAATCGACTTTCGATTTAGTATAGCCGTAAACGTTAGTCCCGTTGAAGTTTAATGAATCAGGTTGTTGATATGACAGATTGCGTGTATGTTGAACAATATACAATAAGTTATCTCTGATAATTTCTTGATCAACTGCATATCCGTCGGCTGCCGATTTTTCAATCTTTACTGATACCGTAGTGGCTTCTTTAGCATTATGATAAGCAATACGATAATTATCAATCACCGTTATTTCTTCATCGCCTTTAGCGGTTTTCACCACTCTAAAGGGTTTCGACATCGCTCCGTTATGGTCGGCACGGAATTTCTTGTACTGTCCTGTTCCATCAAAATTGGTGAGGCAGTCAATCAGTTGTGTTGCCGGCATAAACGCCGACAATAACATCACACATAAAACTGAGATTAGCCCTTTCTTCATGTTGCTATTTCTTTAATTCTAACAATGCTACATTTTCAACATGCGCAGTATGCGGGAACATATCTACCGGTTGCAACTTTATAACATCATACTTGGCACTCATCATCTCGATATCGCGTGCTTGCGTTGCGGGATTACAGCTCACATAAACGATGCGTGGTGCTTCCACTTTCAAGAGCTGCGCAACTACATCGCCATGCATTCCCGCGCGAGGAGGATCGGTAATAATCACATCAGGGCGACCATTTTCTTCCATAAAACTATCCACCAGCAAATCCTTCATATCACCAGCATAAAACACGGTGTTGCCGATATTATTCAGTGATGAATTCAACTTCGCATCATCTATAGCTTCTTTCACATATTCGATTCCTACTACCGACTTCGCTTGACGCGCAACGAAATTTGCAATTGTTCCCGTTCCGGTGTATAAATCGTATACATGTTCGTTACCTGTTAATCCGGCGTACTCACGGGCAACTTTGTACAACGTCAAAGCTTGCAAACTATTAGTTTGGAAGAACGATTTTGGTCCGATGCGGAAATCCAACCCTTCCATTTCTTCCGTGATATACGGTAGTCCTTGGAAGCATAGAATCTCTTGATCGTGAATCGTATCGTTCGGTTTGTTATTAATCACATACAATAACGAAGTGATCTGCGGAAAATTATCTTTTAAGTGTTGTAAGAGTCCGTTTAACTTTCCTTCTTCATCTTGGTACACCATCACTATTACCATCAAATCACCTTTTATGGTATTGCGAATGATGAGTCCGCGCATCATACCTTCACGTTTGCGGATATTCATAAACGTTAGATCATTTTCTACGCAGTATTTACGAACGGCCAGTCGGATTGCATTCGAAGGATCGGGCTGTAAATAACATTGATTGATATCTAATACCTTGTCGAATTTTCCGGGGATGTGAAAGCCCAATCCCGGTTCAAAAGCCGGCTCATCTACTTGCATTTCTGCTGTCGTAAGCCATTTACGATCGGCGAAGCTATAATCGAGTTTATTGCGGTAAAAGCGTTCTAATCCCGATCCGATGATAGGTTCAATTACGGGATTTTCGATTTTCCCAATTCGGGACATCGCATCAAAAACCTGCTTTTGCTTGAATTGCAGCTGCATTTCATAGCTCAAATACTGCCATTTGCAGCCTCCGCAGGTCCCGAAATGTTCACAAAAAGGTTCGGTACGCGCCGGAGAAGGACTAACCAGCCGCACCACCTGCCCTTCGAGGAAGGACTTATTCTTTTTGCGGATTTTAACATCCACAATATCGCCGGGGACCGCCTTTTCTACGAAAATGACCAATCCTTCGTGCTTACAAACCGCTTTTCCTTCGTCGGCCATATCAATCACCGACAAATTCTCTAATATTTCGCCTTTCACCAAAATGTTTTTAATTGAGGGGTAAAATTAGGTAACTTTGAGTGTCCTAAGCCGGAATCGCCTCAATTAATGAAAAAAATCTGCTTTCTGATACTCTTGTCGCTTGCCTTTTCCTCGGCACGTGCCTATCATATTGCCGGCGGCGACCTCAGCACGCGATATTTAGGTCCCAATACCTTCGAAGTAACACTGACCCTTTACCGCGATTGTTCAAACCCGATTGGAGCCCAATTTGATCCGGATATTACCCTTGGCATTTTTGGACGATACGATAATACATTGATCGACACCGTTCACATGAACCTTACATCATCGAATCCCTTGAATTATTCGGGACCGGGATGTATATCACCACCTTCGGTTTGTATGGAAATCGGGAAGTACATCGACACCGTGAACCTGCCGAACCTCGATGGAGGATATTATATGGTTTGGGAACGATGCTGCAGAAATAGTACTATCATCAACCTTACATTCCCTGATCAAGCGGGAATGACATTCTATTGTTCGATTCCAAATCCCGCGATAAATAATTCTAGTCCGGTTTTCACATCCGCTCCACTACCCTATGTCTGCGCAAATGCCTTCTTCCGACTACCCTTTAGCGCGACTGATTCCGATGGAGATTCTTTGGTATATCAATTTGTAAGTCCCTATGACGGAGGACATACCAGCGCAACTAGTCCGAATCCATTTTCCCCATCAGGAGCTGATCAATTTCCGGAACCACTGCCCTACTCCAACACCAATTGGCAACCACCTTATTCACTCGCAAACATTTGCGGTAATACGCAACCGTTAGTCATCAATAGTGAAACAGGACTAGCCGAAGGTGCGACGGATAATGTAGGAATTTACGCGATGGCTGTATCGGTATGGGAATACAGAAATGGTGTATTTATTGGAGAAGTAAGAAGAGAAATAGAAATTACTGCTATTGAATGTTCGGGCAATGCTTCGCCTGCATTATCGCCGAACGTAAGCGATAAAGATTACGAGATTTACACAGGAGACTCATTATGCTTCAACATCAACGCCAGTGATGCAAATGGAGATTCTTTATTCTTGAATTATTACGGAGAAGTATTTCAAAATACCGCATTGACAACTATACAAGCGCCGTATGCTATCTCCTACGACACCTTAGGGCAAGGCAGTATAAATACAACATTCTGCTGGTACACCTCATGCGATCAAGCTCGCGACTCGGCTTATCATGTAACCTATGAAATCAGTGATAATGGATGTCCGATTCCGCTTACATCGATAGGGAAATTCAGGATATTAGTTAAGCCGTCGCCGATAGTTGCCAAACCGAATTTACTCTGCATGCAAACATTAAGTGATAGTAGTATTCGGATCTATTTAGGAGAAGATCCAACCATCATGCCGAGGTATTTCAGATATTTTACACTCTACAGAAGTGTGAATGGAGGAGCTTATCAAGCAATAAACACTTTTAGCGATCCAAATAATGTAGTCTTTGATGACAGTACGGCGCAACAAAATAATGTGAACGACTATTGTTACTACATCACCGGGACGAACAGCTGCGGAATAGAAGGTCCCGCATCAGACACACTATGCTCAGTAACGATTGAAAAAAAGATAGTAGATATTATCAGTGTCTCGGTAAGTGATCATGATAGAATAACTATTAAATGGAAAGACTTCCCTGATGGAGTATTCTCAACCTATCATTTGATGCGCAAAAAGAATGAAGCGGGAAGCATTTACGAAGAATTCGCCACACTCACGAACTACTCGAAAATGGAATACACCGACGACGAAGTGTACACCAACGAAAGCAGCTACTGTTACAAAATATACATCACCGACTACTGTAAAAACGATCAGCCTGAAAGTGAAGAACAATGCAGCATATTGTTGACGGGAAGCAGTTCGCCTTTCGAGCATAATTTAAAATGGAATAACTACATCAATTGGAAACAAAACGTAAACAGTTATACCATCGAAAGAGCGGCTATCAACGAAGGAGAACAGCTAAGTGATAAATATGTGAATTTGGGTAGCGACACATTACGAACCGATAACGATTTACCATTAAACGACGGAATATTCGGATACAGAATCAGAGCCAAAGAAAACGGCGGTGGTAACGACGGAGAAAGCTATTCAAACATCATTGAACTCACGCAAAATCCGATTTTATACGCCCCGAATGCCTTCTCACCAAATGGCGACAATGACAATGAAACATGGGGAGTAGAAAGAGCATTTGTGAAAGACTATTCCATCGATTTATACAACCGCTGGGGGCAATTAATTTTCCAAAGCACCAACACCCTCGACCGCTGGGACGGAACCTACAAAGGAACCGAAGTACCGCAAGGTGTTTATTTTTACAAAATGCGATTCACCGGTTACAACGACCGAAAGGTATTTGAAAAGTTGGGGTCGATTACGGTGGTGAGGTAATGCAGAATCAGAATTTCAGGAGATAATTGCTTTTGAAATATCCATTAAAGGAACTAAGCGTAAGCTCTAACCAAAATCACTTCCTTTTTCCCTTCTCAAATCGTATCTTTGCAACTTACATTATTAAGCATGCAACTTACCGAACAATTAATGACCAGCGCTAGAGCGATTGAATTAGAAGAACAATATGGCGCTCATAATTACCATCCTATTCCTGTTGTTTTATCGAGAGGAGAAGGTGTTTTTGTATGGGATTTGGAAGGAAAGCGCTATTATGATTTCTTGTCGGCTTATTCTGCTGTAAATCAAGGACATTGCCATCCGAGAATCGTGCAAGCCCTTACGGAGCAGGCTTCAAAACTTACGCTTACTTCGCGTGCTTTTCACAATGATGTTTTAGGAGAATACGAACAATTCATGACTCAATTATTCGGTTACGATAAATTGTTACCGATGAATACCGGTGTTGAAGGTGGCGAAACAGCTATCAAATTAGCACGTCGCTGGGGATATGATGTTAAAGGAATTGAGAAAAATAAAGCTAAAATAATTTTTGCGGAAGGTAATTTCTGGGGAAGAACCCTTGCTGCTGTTTCAGCATCTACCGATCCTTCGAGCTATACCGGATTTGGTCCGTATATGCCGGGATTCGATTTAGTGCCTTACAACGACCTCGACGCACTTGAAAAAGCTCTTCAAGATCCGAATGTCGCGGCTTTTATGGTGGAACCTATCCAAGGGGAAGCCGGTGTGGTTGTCCCGCAAGAAGGATATCTTTCTAAAGTTGCTGCACTCTGCAAAAAATACCGTGTTTTATTCATCGCCGATGAAGTACAAACGGGCATCGCGCGTACAGGAAAAATGTTGGCTTGCGATCACGAAAATGCTCGTCCCGATATTTTAATTTTAGGCAAAGCCCTCTCGGGAGGAATTCTACCGGTCTCTGCTGTCTTCGCTGATAACGAAATCATGATGACAATTAAGCCCGGTGAGCATGGCAGTACCTACGGAGGAAATCCTTTAGCATGCAAAGTAGCGATGGCTGCAATGCAAGTTGTGCTCGACGAAAAACTTTCCGAAAATGCGGAACGATTAGGAGCTATTTTACGTGAGGAATTGTCGAATATTAAATCTGATCGCGTTACGTTAGTCCGAGGAAAAGGATTACTCAACGCCATCGTTATCCAAGAGAAAAACGGTGTTGATGCATGGGATGTTTGTATGCTTTTAAAAGATAACGGATTACTTGCGAAACCAACACACGGAGATATTATCCGCTTTGCTCCTCCTCTAGTTATTACCGAAGAGCAATTGCGTGAATGCGCTGCGATTATTAGAAGGACGATTGAGGGGTTGGATGCGTGAGTTAGGAGGGTAGATTTTAGTGGAACACATATCAGTATCTGTAATAAACCCGGACTGAAGCCCGGGATCAATGTAGTTTTGGAATAATAATTTACTAACACATACTCGAATTATTTTTTTGATTTGGGAAGCCAATATAATTTCACATCTTCATTTTAAAAATTTATAAAATGGCG
>JAKPPP010000244.1 GCA_029547265.1 Bacteroidota bacterium | reverse complement strand
TAAAAATTGCTGTTTTATATGGTGCTGATGCTGTCTATATTGGTGGTAAGAAGTTTAGTTTGCGGGCTCGTGCCAGCAACTTTACCCTAAAAGACATTGAAGAAGGGTGCCGTTTTGCTCATCGCCATGGAGCAAAAGTCTATGTTACGATGAATATTATCCCTCATGAAGAAGATTTTACGGGGGTTAAACAGTATTTGAAGTCGCTTGAACGAGCGAAAGTCGATGGAATCATCGTTTCCAGTATGAGTGTCGCAGAATTAAGTAAAGAAGTGACTCCTAGTTTAGACTTACATATTAGCACTCAACTTTCGAGTGCTAATAGTAGTGCAGTGAACGAATATCAACGAATGGGATTTTCACGAGTGGTACTCGCTCGCGAAGTCTTACCAGAAGATATGGAAAAAATTGTCCGTAACACTGACTGCGAACTAGAAGTGTTCATTCATGGAGGAATGTGTGTTTCTTATTCCGGACGCTGTATGTTAAGCAATCACTTAACTAATCGCGATGCCAACCGTGGTGGTTGTGCACATTCTTGTCGCTGGAATTATGATTTATATCGAAATGGTGAAATAATCAATGATAAACCGCATTTCTTTACGATTGGTTCTAAGGATTTAGTCGGTTTAAAACATATTTTCCGTTTGATTTCGTTAGGAATTAAATCCTTAAAGATTGAAGGGAGAATGAAATCGCTCTATTATATTGCCACTGTTGTTCGCTGTTATCGCTTATTAATCGATGACTATCACAAAACGGGCGGCGACGAGAGCTTAATCGATTGGGATTTTTATCTCCAAGAAATCGCTAAAGCAGAAAACAGGCTTTCATCAACCGGTTTTTTAGAAGGAAAGCCCACTATTGATGAACAACTTTATCATAGTGAAAGTGAAATGCCGACCAAGGATTTTTTAGGAATAGTTTTAAAATATGATGGACGAAGTAAAATCGCCACCATCGAACAACGGAACTACTTTAGCCTTGGTGATGTAGTTGAGTTTTTTGGACCACAGTTAGCAAATACGAAAATGCAAATTTCAATGATGATGGACGAAAATAAAGAACCGCTTGAAATTGCTCGCCATCCCTTGCAAATTGTTAGAATAAAAGTTCCTTTTAAGCTAAGTCCCTTTGATATGATGCGTAAAGGTGACTAACTATTAAAGAGTTGCTTAAAAGATAAAACATCTTGCTTTCCAAACAAGATAAAACATCTTGCTTTACAAGCAAGATAAAACATCTTGCTTTACAAGCAAGATAAAACATCTTGCTTTACAAGCAAGATGTTGGTATAATATATTAAAATCATTACGGAGGTAGAAAATGAACGGAAAACATCAATTGACAATTGAGGGATTAAAAAAATGTAAATTAGAGCTAGAGAAACTGAAAACAGTGGATCGTCCTCGGATTGTTGAAGCGTTAAAAGAAGCTCGTGCTCAAGGAGATTTATCAGAGAACGCAGAATACGATGCCGCTCGTGATGAACAAGCAAACATTGAAGCGCGAATTAAAGAATTGGAGAATATTATCAAGAATTCTGATGTAATAGAAATTAATAAAAAAACAACCAGTAATTTAGGAAAGAAAATTACTGTAGAATATGATGATGGTTTTGTTGCGGAATATACATTGGTAGGTAGTTTGGAAGCTGACCCGAGTAAAGGGAAGATTTCCAATGAATCACCATTAGGAAAAGAAATTATCAATCGTAAAAAAGGAGACCGTATCACCATCAGAAACGAAAGTGGCGAAGAATTCGATATCATTATTCGCGATATTAAACAATAAGGAGGCTATCAATGAAATTTATTCCTAGTTTAGACAAAAATTTTACTCCAATGATTCTTGAGTTAAGAAAATATCAAGCATCAGTAGCGAAAGCACAAAAGAAACAAGAAGTAATTTTTTGTTTGGAGCGTAGCCACGGCTATAATTATTTTTATAATATTGAAACCTTTGTTGATGGAACAGGCCATGATGAAGAAAACTTTGCCATGCTTGAACGAATTGTAAAGTCGTTATTTTGGATTGTTGGTGGTTATAAACTCTATGTTGCTGGGTCAAAGTTTATTGCTGAGCAATTACAAAAAGCCTATTCTAGTGGAGGGATTCGTGAATTTGATTATGAATTCATGAGCAATGTCTATAGCCAACCAGTGACTATCCTTTTTGTAAAGAAAGAAGATTTACCTGCACCAAATTTTGAAGCAGTTTCTTTCAATAATGATTTGAATGGTTGTCGCATTGGCTTTGATGCTGGTGGAAGCGATCGTAAAGTTTCTGCTGTCATGGATGGCGAAGTCTTATATAGCGAAGAGACAGTATGGTATCCTAAAATTACAGCCGACCCTGAATATCATTATCAAGGGATTTTGGAATCGATGAAAAAGGCCGCTTCTTATTTACCACGTGTTGATGCTATTGGCGTATCTTCAGCAGGTATTTATGTCGATAATAAAATTAGAGTAGCTTCTTTATTCTTAAAAGTAAACAAAGAAGATTTCAAACGCCGTGTTGAAACAATGTATATCGATGTTGCGAAAGAATTTGGTGATGTACCACTAGTCGTGGCAAATGATGGTGATGTTACTGCCCTTGCTGGAGCAATGGAATTAAATGACAATCAAGTATTAGGAATTGCTATGGGCACGAGCGAAGCCGCAGGCTATGTCGATGAAGCGGGACAATTAAAAGGATGGTTGAATGAACTGGCCTTTGTCCCCGTAGATACCCATAAAGAAGCTATGGTTGATGAATGGAGTTTGGATTACGGCTGTGGAGTGAAGTATTTCTCACAGGATGCAGTCATCAAATTAGCAAAACCAGCAGGAATTGAATTAGATGAAAATTTAGCCCCTGCTCAAAAATTAAAAATCGTCCAAAAATTAAATGAAGAAGGCGATCCAAGGGCCAACGAAATTTTCGAAAACATTGGAATTTATTTAGGTTACACTCTGGCTTATTATGCCCATTTCTATCAAATAAAACATGTGTTGTTATTAGGAAGAGTGGTTAGTGGTAAAGGAGGTAACACCTTATTAGAAGTAGCAAGACGCGTTCTCCATAGCGAGTTTCCGGAACTGAGTCATGTTGAGATAAGGATGCCAGATGAGAAAAATCGTCGGGTAGGACAATCAATTGCTGCTGCTAGTTTACCAAAAATCTAAAAAAAAGAGGCAAAAACGATGAGCATTTTTGAAGTAAAAAACTATGTTAGCAAGTTATCCATTCTTGATACCCAATATGCGATTAAACTAGCGAAAGATACCTTTGAACGAGAATTAGCAAAAAATTTGGATTTAACCAGAGTATCCGCTCCTTTATTTGTTTATTCCGATACAGGATTAAATGATAACTTAAGTGGAGTTGAAAGACCAGTTTCCTTTGAAGTCAAGGATACAAAGAAGTATGCTGAAATAGTTCATTCACTAGCAAAATGGAAACGCATGGCACTAGGGAAATATGGTTTTGCAGTTCAAAAAGGGCTATATACCGATATGAATGCGATTAGACGTGATGAGGTGATGGATAATCTTCACTCCATTTATGTCGATCAATGGGACTGGGAAAAAGTAATCACCGCTGAAGACCGTAATTTAGACTATCTAAAGGAAACAGTTCGAAAAATTGTGAAGGCTTTAGTGGATACTAAAAAAATTGTAAATCAACAATTTCCTGCTTTACAAATGAATTTCAAAGAAGATGTAACCTTTATTACCGCTGAAGAACTCTACCAAAAATATCCGAATTTAAGTCCTAAAGAGCGAGAAAATGCAATTTGTAAGGAAAAACAACTTGTCTTTCTCATCGGTATCGGTGATAAATTATCCAATGGTCTTCCTCATGATCTACGAGCTCCTGATTATGACGATTGGCAATTAAACGGCGATATCTTGGTTTGGTATGAACCATTGCAAATGGCCGTTGAATTATCTTCGATGGGGATTCGGGTAGACAAAGAAAGTTTAGTAAGTCAATTACAAAAGAATAATAAAATGGAACGATTAAATTTTCCTTTCCATCGTAGCATTCTCGATGATAGTATTCCCCTATCCATTGGTGGCGGAATTGGACAGTCGCGGATTTGCCTTATTATGCTAGAAAAAGCCCATATCGGTGAGGTTCAAGCATCGATTTGGAAAGAAGAAGATATCCAAGCATTGGAAAAACAAAAAATTATATTATTATAAGAAAATTACTCAAATAGAAACTTTTTTAAGTTGTTTATTTGAGTTTTATTTATACTAGAACTCCTCTTTATCATAGACAAAAAAAGATATTTTTAGTATAATGAAAATGGTGATGAAGATGATATTTATGTTTTTTAAAACTAAAAAATTCCTTCCTTATGATTGCTACCGAACTATTTTTGATATCGATTATCGTAAATTGTATCAATTAGGAAAACGAGTAATCTTGATCGATATTGACAATACCCTTGTCCCTTATGATCGTGATTTACCAGAACGACGTCATTTGGAGTTAATCGATGAGATCAAAACATTAGGGTATCAAATCATTTTCATTTCCAATAATCACAAAGAACGCGTTGAAAAAATTGCTTTGGCCTTTGATGTGGATTATGTTTATAGCGCTTGTAAACCACTGAAAAAAGGATTTAAAAAAGCACTGACAAAAGCGAATTACCAAACAAAATCAGAAGTGCTTACCATTGGGGATCAAGTTGTTACCGATGTTTTAGGCTCTAATTTATATCAATTGGATGCTATTTTAGTAAAACCGATCAAAAAGAAAAATGAAAAATGGTATACTAAAGTAAATCGGATTGCGGAAAACATCATTATCAAAAGGATGTTGAAACAATATCCGGCAATGGCATTAAAAATAATCAATCTTCGAGGTGAAACTATTGAAAACCAAATGTGATGGATGTGGTGTAAAAATTCAAACAACGTCTCCTAATGAAAAGGGTTATATCAGAAGTGATGTCTATCTCAAAAACCCTGATCATTTTTTATGTGAACGTTGTTTTCATTTACAACATTACAACCGAGTAGCCGATATTTCAATCAGCGAAAAAGAATTTCTGGCGAATGCCAAGAAAATCGCCGCTTCTCATGCTTTGGTTGTTCACATCATCGATGTTTTTGATTTAGAAGGAACAATCATTTCGAATATCAATGAGTTGTTTCCCAACAATAAAATCATGGTAGTCGCGAATAAATTTGATTTGTTTCTCTCTTCAACAAAACCGAATAAAATATTAAACTATTTACGGACTTATCTAAAAGAACAAGGACTTCATGCGATTAATGTTTCGCTAATCTCCGCTAAATCAAAGCAAGATGTCCTTAGATTGTTAAATAAAATCTATCAACTAAAAGACGAAGAAGAAGTTTACTTTTTCGGTGTAACCAATGTAGGAAAATCGACGATCATCAATCAGATTATCGATCTTGTTGAAAGTAAGGCTAGTCCGATTACGGTAAGTAATCTACCGGGAACAACACTAGGCTTAATTAAACTAGCGCTTCCTGAAAAAACCTTTATTATCGATACACCAGGGATTATTCATGATTTCCAAATGACTAAATATTTGGATAAAACGACCTTAAATCTGGTCATACCACAAAAATATGTCAAACCCAGGGTGTATCAATTAAATCCAGAACAAACGCTTTTTGTTGGCGGCTTTGCTGTTTTTAATTTTGTTAGCGGTGAAAAATCATCATTTGTTGCATACTTTGCCAATCAAATCGTCATTCATCGGACAAAATTAATCAATGCTGCTGAATTTTATATCAAACATGTCGATGACCTATTGCTCATACCTACGGAAACAGAGCGCCAAAGACTAGGGAAAATGATTAAACACGAGTTTATTATCGACGGGCGAGTCGATATTAGTATTGCCGGTTTGGGCTTTATGAGTATCGTTGGTCAAGGTAAAGTAGAAGTTGAGTGTTTTGAACCGATTAAAGTAAAGGCAAGAGAGGCTTTAATTCAATGAACCGTTATCAAGAAAAAGTCTATCAAAAATTTCAATTGAATAGCGCTAGTAAGGCAGAAAAACGCTACAACCACTCAATTGGTGTTGCTGAAACAGCGGTTGAATTAGCGCAGAGATTTTACCCTGAATTAGATCAGGTAAAGGTATACTTGACAGGATTAATTCACGATTATGCAAAATACGAGAGTTTAGCACGATATCAAGGGATTGTCGAAACTTATCATCTCGATAAAGAAATCCTCTCAGAAGTAGAGAAAATTTATCATGCCATATTAGGATGCTATGTTATTCAAGAAGAGTTATCGATTACCGATGAGGAAATTTTGCAAGCCATTTATTATCATGCCTTTGGAAATGAAGCGATGACTCCCTTACAAGAGGTGATTTATCTCGCTGATTTTATTGAACCAAATCGAAATGGTGAGATTGTTGAAGAAATAAGAAAGATAGCTAGTACTGATATCAAAAAAGCGATTGCGATGACAGCACAATATATTCTAGAATATTTGCAAACAAAGGGAGATAAAATTCACAAGAATGCCTATCTTACCTATTATGGATATAAAAAATACCTAAAGGAGAATGAATGAATTTATTAAAAAATGTAATTATGGCAATTGATGATGCCCGCGTAAAAGACATCAAAATTTATGAGACCAAACAAATTACCCCTTTATTTGACTATGCAGTAATCGCAACAGCAAACTCGACCAGGCAATTACAAGCAGCTGTTGAGCGATTAAAAGAAAAGAGTTTTGAAACCGGTTTTGCCATTCGCGGTGTCGAAGGCTTACGCGGTGGTTATTGGGCGTTGGTCGATTTTAATGATGTATTAGTGAATATTTTCACTGCAGAAGAGCGAGAAAGATACGATTTAGATAAATTATGGAAAGATTTACCCCAGATAAAATGGGAAGTTTTGCTACCAAAACAAAATAAATAAGGAGGGTACAAATGAAAAAAACAAAAATTGTTTGTACTTTAGGACCAGCTAGCAATAATGAAGCAACGATAAAGCAAATGTTACTCAAGGGGATGAACGTTGCCCGTTTCAATTTATCTCATGGAACTCATGAAGATCATAAAAAACTAATGGATACGTTTCGTAAAGTCCGCGATGAACTTTCCCTACCAGCTGCTTTGTTACTGGATACCAGAGGTCCAGAAATTAGAGTGAAAAAGTTTATTAACGATGCGGTTATTTTAAAGAATAATCAACCATTCACCTTAACGATCGATGATGTCCTTGGAGATGAAAATCAAGTTGCTGTTACTTACCCCAACCTCGTTCAAGATATCCATCTTGGTTGTAAAGTATTAATCGATGATGGGAAAATAGAAATGATTGTGCAAGCGATTGAGGGGAGAAACATTCATTGTTTAGTTACACGTGGAGGAAGAATCAGCAATAACAAAGGAATCAATATTCCTTCTATCCATTTGAGTATGCCTTATTTAAGTGAGACGGATAAACAAGATCTATTATTTGGAATTAAAGAAGATGTTGATTATGTTGCGGCTTCTTTTATTCGCAGCAAAGAAGATGTCCAACATGTTCGAAGATTTCTTGATGATCATGGAGGAGAATGGATTAGGATTATCTCTAAAATTGAAAATCAACAAGGAATTGACAATTTTGAAAGCATCCTCGCCAATTCTGATGGAATCATGGTTGCTCGTGGTGATATGGGAGTAGAAGTTGATTATGAAAAACTTCCGGGGATTCAAAAACAATTCATTACTCGTTGTTATCAATCGGGTAAAGTTGTGATTACTGCAACGCAAATGTTGGAGTCGATGATAACCAATGCCTATCCGACTAGAGCAGAAATTTCTGATGTAGCGAATGCGGTATTTGATGGAACTTCCGCACTTATGTTAAGCGGCGAAACGGCAAATGGAGCTTATCCTGTTCAAGCAGTAGAATCGATGAGTAAAATCGCTATCCAAGCAGAAAAAGATATTTTTTCTTTATCGCAGTATCAAAAAATATCTCACGATACCTGTTTAGGCGATGTAACCAATGCGATTAGCGATGCGACCTGCACAACTGCTCGCGATGTTCGTGCAAAAGCGATTATCGCAGTAACGAAAAGCGGAAAAACAGCACGGAATATGTCGAAGTTTCGTCCAGAAGAACCGATTATCGCTCCTACTCATTCGCGTAAGACGTATCATCAATTATCATTAAATTGGGGAGTATATCCAATTGAAGTACCCTTGATGAAAACAACAGATGAAATGTTTAAAAAAGCGATTAAAGCAGCTAAAGATATGAACTATGTTGCGAATGGGGATATTGTTGTCATTTCTGCTGGTGTGCCGTTAGGAACAGTCGGAGGAACCAATTTGATTAAAGTACAGGTTGTCACTGACGAACAAAAATCATGGGCTTAGCGAAAACTAAGTCTTTTTTCTAAAAGCTTATTACCATTTTTATTGCTATTTATGTTATAATACGACTAGATTTATGATTATAGGAGGTTTTGATGAAGGTAATTGTAGGGGTTGATATTGGTGGAACAGAAATAAAAGTTGGAAAATTTAATGATGGACAATTGATTGAAAAGAAATCGATTAAAACGGATACCACTGATTACGGTAGCCGCATTATTAAAGATATTTTCCAGGTTGTTGATGAATTGCTCGGACAAGATACTTTAGAGGGAATTGGAATTGGAGTTCCCGGACCTGTCGTAAAGGGAATCGTTTTAGGAGCTCAAAACCTCGGTTGGGATGAAATAGATCTAACATCAAAAGTAAAAAAACACTATCCTCACGCTCATGTTGCCATTGTCAATGATGCTAATGCGGCAACTTTTGGTGAGGTAGCCTATGGTAGCGCGAAAGGCTATCATCATGTAGTCATGATTACTTTGGGAACTGGAGTTGGCGGCGGAATCGTCATTCATGACCAATTATTGGAAGGCTTCTCTGGTTCAGCGGGTGAGGTTGGTCACATCAGAGTGCAAGAAACCAATCCCCGCCGTTGTAGTTGTGGTTTATTCGGTTGTCTAGAACAATATGCCAGTGCTACGGGGGTTGTTAAGACAGCCTATGAACTAAGAAAAGGAAAAAATACTAGACTGAATAAACCTAATTTAACCTGTAAAGAGGTTTTTGACTTTGCAAAAGAAGGAGATGAAGTGAGTATCCAGGTTGTAGAAAGCATGACTGACTATTTAGCTAGTGGTTGTGCAACCATTGCCGATGTGGTAAATCCCGAAGTGATTATTCTTGGCGGTGGTGTCAGTAAGGCTGGACCTTACCTATGCGAAAAAGTCGCCAATAAATTCAAAAAATTATGTTTCTATTCGGTAAGAAACACTAAGTTTATGTTGGCAACCTTAGGAAATGATGCCGGTATTTACGGAGCAATGCACGCTGCCAGCAAACAATGATGAAAATAAAAACGTTTATCGATGAGCGATATGATGGCAATTGCTACGTCGTACTAAAAGATAAAGAAGCCATTATTATTGATCCGTCTGTACCGAAACAGAAACTAAAACTAGAAAAGGAAGTCAAGATTGTCGCAATCTTAATCACTCACGCTCATTTTGATCATATTGTCGCTTTAGATAGTTACCTTGATGAAGAAGTACCTGTTTACCTTCATCCTGATGCTAGTGAAAAATTGGCCAACCCATTAAAGAATTTATCCTATTTTTGTCGTTTCCAGGTAGCTGTTACTATTCCTAAGGATTTACTCCATTTTACTCAAGATGGAAAACAATATTTACTAGCTGGTCTTGAATGTAAAATCATTCATACAAGTGGTCATAGTAATTGCTCGCAATGTATTATCCTGAACGAGGTAATCTTTACCGGAGATACTCTCTTTAAAAATGATGTAGGCCGTACGGATTTACCAACGGGTAATTCGCAGAACCTGAAAGAATCGCTGATAAAATTAGCCAATCTTGAAGGTGATTACTACCTTTATCCTGGTCATGGAGAAGCGACAACTCTCGCTTGGGAGAGAAAGACAAACCCTTATCTAAGAGGAGAAAAAGATGTTTAACATTATCGAAGCGAAAACATTAAATAAAGATGTAAAATCATTTAAAATTACTGCCAGTAGAATTGCGAAAGTTTGTTTACCCGGGCAATTTGTCATCGTTCACGCTACTGAAGAAGCAGAACGAATTCCGCTAACAATCGCTGACTACTCGAGAACGGAAGGATGGATTAGAATTATCTTTCAGTTGGTAGGGACAACGACGATGAAACTAGCACAATTGACCGTAGGCGATAAAATCCGCGATGTAGTCGGCCCGCTTGGAAAACCCAGCAATCTTGAGAATTTAAAGAACGTTTGTGTCATCGGCGGTGGAGTTGGTTGCGCCATCGCACTACCAGTCGCTCGCGGGTTATTTGAGAAAGGTGTT
>JAKPPP010000188.1 GCA_029547265.1 Bacteroidota bacterium | reverse complement strand
ATGGATCTCGGTGCGGTACTATACCGCATCCGCAACTCCAGTATGAGGCATGACCTTTCAGTATCATACACGTATTTAAGAGACTCAAGGGCATGCGTACAGATAAGATACAATGACCCGGTATTCCGGCACGGTATACCCGGAACGATAGTAAGGTGTGTGCTCGAGATGTTCCCCGACAATCTGTCATACATAGTGAATGACGGAGATGCGTTTATCGAAATATATTGCAACGTTAGCAATTCAAGCGGAGAGGATATGTAATGGCGGTGTACACAATAATACACACATATGAGAATGGCGGTATAAAACACCGTGATGTGTTCACAACTAATAAGGAGAGAAGTGCTAAAATTTTGGTGAAGATTCTCGCGGGAAGACCGCGGGAGTCGGCCTACTACATAAAGGAATAATTTTTCTTTTTACAGCGCGCATTAGGCGTACGGTTCAATCCGACGCTGTAACTCCCCGGTTTAACCGGGAGGAGAAAGACAAATGGACAACATCGAACGAATAATTTCGTTGCTTACAGAAGCAATGAAAGCGATAGAAGAAATGAGTCCCGGAAAACGGGAAATTAGTATGCGTCGGAAAATCTCGTACATACGCGCACATTTTGTAGGGATGAAGGCAAAAATTGATTCGTTGAGGGAAGAGTAACATGACAAACGACTTCAGAGAACTCATTAAAGGTAAAGAGAAACAAGAATTTAAAAGCGAGTTTCCACCATTTTTCGCATTTGAAGAGAGCGGAGACTTTATTGCCGGAACCGTCTCTAATCCACGGGAGATTGAGACGGAGTATGGCATACAAAAATTGGTCACCGTGACAACACGTGAAGGAGAGGCCTACACGGTAGGCCTAACAGCGCAACTTGCACCGTTATACAACATGAATGGGCGAGAGGTTGTAGTAGTCTATAGAGGACTCGAAAAGTTAAAAGGAAAGGGGAGATATATCAAAAGGTTTGAAATCTATGTCTAACACTTTTTTTACAGGTTCTTTAATTTCACTTATTATCCTAAACTTAGCAGATATTGGAATTACTCTATATTCGTATCAAAACTGCCCAACATTTCAAGAACTAAATCCAATTCTCAACATTTTCTCTGTTGACATAATTACGTTTGCAACGGCGCTTATCGCATTCAAAGTGCTTTTCATCGTATACATCCTGTTTGTTTCAAAAAAATTAAAAACAGAGATTTACACGGATGTTGCAAATATATCGTACATAATATTATTTGGCGCAATGTTTT
>JAKPPP010000176.1 GCA_029547265.1 Bacteroidota bacterium | reverse complement strand
AAAAGATAGGTCATGTCCTTAATACTGATCTCTTCTGTTTTGTACCGCAACATGCTAAACACGGCGAATAATCCGAAGGCAGCCCCCATAGAGATCTCTACTCTATTCAACAAGAAGGAGATGGTAAAAATTACAATATTGAACACAAAATAAGTGAACAGTAAATCTTTATTTCGATAGTAACGAAAATAAATAAATCGAATTAGCACAAAAGATGAAATCAAATCGATCAGCAAACGAATTCCGAATTTTGAAGAAACCTTTGCTATAGTGTCTATTCCATCAGCGCTCACATTATCGAGCAAAATAGTGTTTATCATTTTTTTTAATTTTATTTTTTAACCAGCTTAAATATTTTCATTAAGCCTTCTTTAAAGTTATTTTTCTTTGGATCTAATTCAAGCACTGCCATTCCCATACAGTACTTACTCATTGATCCTATTTTCACATTATTATCACGCATTAACTTCAAAAAAGGCGACTCCATTTTGGCATCACGTTTAAGTTCTGCAATGACTAAATCGTCAACCATATTTTCTTTACCTTCAGCAATGAAAGTAAGATTCAAGTCGATTGTCACTCGTTCGGCATTCGTTTTACTGACTAAAGTAATTCTGTCGTAATTGATATCAATTTTTTCCTGTAAATCCCCGGGGTCAATTGCAACTAAAGAACAAATAAACGACGAAGTATTCTCGTCATTCAATGATGCGGGACGAGAACATTTTATTCTTTCCTTTACTGTCCTCCCTTTATTGTTTTTAACTTTAATTTCTAAGAAACCTAATTTACTATCGACATAAGTTCTATGACGAACTTTAAATCGATTCATAATTCCGTTGTGGTGATTTCTGTAGAGCTTATTATATGCAGTGTCGTAGTAAACAGTTTCATAACGAAACAATCTCTTTCCGTTTATTTCAAGCACTTTGTAATATTCAGCAACACTGCTCATGAAAAAATCTAATTGATCTAACCTGAACATATACTTCAGGTCGGTACGATCCATTAATTCAGCCTTCCCCATCTCTTCGAGAGAAATAGGGTCGAATAAATCGAGTGATTCAGGAGCTGAATAAACGAACATTATTGATAAATAAACTTATGTGAACTAACCACTTTTCCTAAAGAATCAAGCGTTCGCTTTTCGATTTTCAAGCCTTTTGCATTGTAAAAATACTGGTGACGCTTCACGATTTTATTATCATCATAAAGAACTTCTTCTATTTTCTCACCATTAACATCATACTTGGTAGTTTTTCGTTCGGTGATTTTACTATCCTTTATTACTGCCTCCTCAACACAATTCCCATTCTTATCGAAGGTGTATTTAGTGATATCCTTTACTGCTCCAGATTTATCATAATTCACTTCTTCAACAACTTCACCGTCTTTATTCAAAATTTTCTTACTGTCGTTCACTGTTTGACCATCTTCAGTAACAGTTTCAACAACAGCCTTCACCCCATATTTCGATAGCGTCTTTTTGCTTTGAGCATTTACACTCGAAGAAAGCGCTAAAGCGATAATCATCACCGCGACAACTTTTTTCATCATTTATTTTTTAACTGTAATAGTCCCTATATCCAATGTTTGTTTCTTACTTGTAATTTCCGCTTCAACCACAACAGCGACTTGTGCAGCAGGCGTTGTTGTAGTTTGCTTTTGATCGCTATAAACGTAAATTTTGTATTTGCCTTTTCTCAAATATTTAAACTCGAATTCCCCGTTATTGTTAGCGGAAATCTTATCTCCATAATTCACATCATCGCCATAGATAATATAAACATCTTCATCGGCACCGGCAAATTCATATTGCAACAAATTGAAGTTCTTATCCCAATCTTCTACCCAAACCTTTCCTTTAATGGTTGCATCTCCTCCTTGACCGGCAGGCTTTTCACAACTACTTAATATCATTGTCATTACTGCGAACGACAAAAAAACAATTCTTTTCATTTGGCAGGATTTATATCTTTTCTATTTGTTGATAATCACTTTTCCGATCAGTTCACCATTATTAAGCACTACTTGATACATTCCGTTGCTTAATTGATTTAATTGTAATGTTAACGAATTAGCAGGACTTATTAAGGATGTTATTAATATCGCGCCATGAACATCGATTACTTGAACGCTATTGATTTGTTTCTTCGAAAATATATTTAATTGATCTGAAGCAGGATTCGGATACATAGAAAATACAGGTTCACTTACTTGCTCATCGATTCCAGTTGCACAGTTCTTTTGGTTGTATGTTGAGCTTAATGTATATGCGAATGGTCCTGTACCATCGGGACAACGGAACATTGAGATATCGGAACTTTGAGGACCAAATGTTAAACTATCTACAATTCCGCCTCCGGCATTGAAGATATAAATTGCGTCGCCTGAAGCAGATAATTTGAAGTTTGCATGCAGTCCTATTTGAGTAGTATCTTGATCCATCCAAATAGCTAGCACACTGTTAGCAGCAATGCTGGTTGTATTCGGAAATCTCCACTTCAAAAGGTCATTAATATTATTCGATAAATAAATACTTCCAAGATTAATCGATGATGAAGTATTGTTGTAAATCTCTAACCAATCTTCGTATTCACCATCTTGATCAGTTACCGTTCCGTCATTCTTTGCCATGAATTCATTAATGGCTAATTGTTGAAACCCTATTACCTGAACATTCGCATTCATTGTATAGAACTCATGCTCTGCACGTTCAGGAGAGAACATAGCAGCGTTTGCATTCTCAGAATAAACATAGTATTGGAGATATGGAGATGTTACAACTAGACCTATTCCGTAAACTCCGTCACCCGCAGCTCCATCATGATGAAACCCATCATCATACATCGTTTCTTTAGCAAACTTAAACACCTGATCTGCTCTATGTCCTGTAAGTACATTCGTTGCATTGCTGATAGTTGCCGTTATCCATACCGAATCGCCAACAGATGGTGATGATGGCGAATATGTAACTCCGGAAATACTAGGTGCCGTTGCAGTAAACTCTGCTGTTGATTGCAAGTATGTTGCACGAGCACTCATCAATGTAACTATACCCGGAACCTGATAACTTCCAACTGTAGTGTTCGAGTTTAAAGAGTTCTGGAATTGAGCGTAAGTAAATGCCTTATTGGTATCTAATTGTACAGCAGCATCAACTAAGGTTTGATATTGAGTTGCTAATGTTTGATAGGTATTCGACACGAAAAACTCATTTAAAATGGTTCTCATATGTGCCACGTACATCCTTTTCCACTGAGCATTATTATTGATATCATTTATCAATGGCCAATACGGATCAGTATTGTGAATAGTTAGTGGTAGTTGTTGCATATTGGCGACCGTAAGCGACCCTAAACTAGTATTTCCACTTCCA
>JAKPPP010000174.1 GCA_029547265.1 Bacteroidota bacterium | reverse complement strand
CTGCATCCTCCTGTCCTACGCTTAACTTTGCACGTCGCCGTACAAAGCCCAAGGACTCGGTTTCAGTTCGTACCCGCTTCGTACCTACTGAATAGGATTTTCACCTATATAATTAACGCACCTTATCATGGCGCACCGGACGATTAAATTATTTTTCTCTCATTCATCTTTATTCGAATTGCTTTGCGCACTTTCGTAACTTTATTTATTATTTATCTTATAATATCATTACGCGTTTATTCGCTGCGCTCAGTATACGCGTAATTTATTCTGGGGCATTTATTTCAATGTTTTCATTGATCTCAAGATCGGTATCATTATCTGATTTTCATACTTCCGTATATTCATCCATTTTCCAATTTGACGGATTATCGATTATATATTTGCGGATGCGGTTTAAATCATTTTCATCGCGAATGATATGATCGTAATACCGTGATTGCCATTAAAACGGGATATTGTTTTTCATCGCGTATTTTGTAACACCGATTTTAAATTTGCGTATGATCGATGCGATATTTTTGGATTGGGGACCGAAATTGGATGACGGTTCGTTTGATTGTTTTGTCGCGTCCGATTGTTGCGCCACGTGCGTTTGTTGCGTCACATGCGTTTGTTGCGTCACGTGCGTTTCGTTTGATTTGCGTGATTGTTGCGTCGGTAGAGACGCAAAATCTTGCGTCTCTACGGGGATTCCCATGAAATCCACGGGTTTTATGGATACATTGCATATCATGGGTTTTTCGATTATAATAATCCCATGAATATGATTGGGCATTATGACATATTCATCCAATTTAACAAATGGAAAATGACGGGGAATCTCGCACCAACAATTCTCTGCCATTTTACCGATATCCGATAATATAATTTTTCCGTTTGATGTATTTCCAAAAACACATTCGCGGTTTTTCACGCAAATCGTAACATAATACAAGCCGTTGGATGAATAATCCCAATTCTTCAATCGTGCCGATTCTATCCGATATTTATTTGCGAATAATGTCACCTGACCGAACCTTTGTAAAGATGTAAGATCTTGAATCTTGAAGTATATTTCGTAACCGTCAAATAACCGCCATCTTCTCAAAATAAATGAGGCATGATATTCTCTCTGCAATTTAACGGGAGAAGCAAACATGGAATCAAGCGGAAAATGCAACCAGTACTGGCAGGAAAAGATAAAAGCATCCAATGAATCCGATCTGTCGCAAAATGAATTTTGCCGGCAGTCAAATATTGGATACTGGTCATCCAATCAGCGAAAATGCCATCCGCCCTTTCGCTTTCGGACGCAAAAACTGGTCATTCTCGATCATCAACTGCTGACGCCCGAAGCAGTGCATGTTTTTATTCTCTCATAGAAAGTGTAAAATCAAACAATCTTGAACCGTATTACTATCTTCATTATATCTTTTAAAAAATGGCCGGTTGCACAAACAAATAAGAATTCCTCAGTCTCTTGCCGGACATGATTACTCTGGAAATGATCAAAGTCAATTGACTGGGAGAAAATTGGGGCTTACTACAAAAGTAATAAATCTAAGTTTACATCACACCTGCAATTATAGACGAATTTATTTTTGGCTTATCTGTTTGAATATTAAATCCAATCCCCTTTATAGGGGTAACCCCGATAACTTCATCTTTAAATGCATAAAGGTAATCATTAAACTTAATTAAACTATCTGAAAAAGAAGGATTTATATCCCGTAAAACCATGTTTTTTGAACTAACCGCATACAACAAATCTATAAGCTCGTTCTGATCTCTAGCCATTTCTAGACAAGGAACTCTTTGATTCATCTCTAAGTTAGATAAAATTCCGAATCTCGTAAACAGTAAAAACTGAAATTTTTGCAAAAAATCAACTGTCTTACCACAAAGTTTAGTTTCTATCATATTCTCAAAAATATAAGGTAACATAAACACTATAATATGCAACTTACTTATTTTTCGAAGATAGTATGGTAAATTGTTCTTCTCCTTAAATATCATCAAAAAGGCTAAGAGTTTTATCAACTCAGCCGAATTCGCTTTTAGCAAGATATGATTCCCGCTTTGCATACATATAAGTTGCTCAACTGTGAATGCTTTCAGCAATTCCGGAACTGTGGCATCAACCGGAACCCTTTTAGCATAAGGATCTTTTAGATTTGTGTGAATTTGCCCATATGTATAGAAAATACCCATAACATGCGCATACCCTTCTGTTAAAGCTAATGGAATATTACTTCCTGCTTTAGTACCTATCGAAAACATCTTTGTGCTGTCTGGAAGGTTCCCTGATAGTAAAATAGAGTCACCAATATTTAGTTGAGATACTGGAGAATATTTACCCATCTCCTGC
>JAKPPP010000158.1 GCA_029547265.1 Bacteroidota bacterium | reverse complement strand
ATTTACTTTACCCAATTCCCCCATTTCGCTTTGCGATCCGTAAACCCTAACCCATAAACTGTAAACCCCAAAGGTGCACGCCCTAAATAAATTTCAACTTAAAGAGAAAGCCCTGCAGCATGCTTCTCAGCAAACTGCAGGGCTTTCGAAAAGGTAACGGTAAATTATTTTTGCACTACTACTTTCTTTGTAGTCAATGTTTGCGTTCTTGATCCCTCGGAGCCTCCGCTGATTTTTACGAGGTAATTTCCGCTATATAGCGTGCGAGTGTCGAGATAAGTATTGGTAGCTCCGGCGGTGATTGATGATGTCTGAATCAACTTTCCGGCTTCATCGAATAATTCTACTTTCAAATTCTCTTTGTTTAACCCCATCACTTGTACAGCAATGAAATCATTTGTAGGATTCGGGAAGATGTTTGCTTTAAAGTCATTGCTATTAA
Organism: Bacteroidota bacterium; assembly: GCA_029547265.1. GTDB lineage: Bacteria > Bacteroidota > Bacteroidia > AKYH767-A > OLB10 > CAINEC01. The sequence continues at coordinate 1,304 of JAKPPP010000158.1, read as the reverse complement.
CATTTGAGATCCCTGTAGTTGGTGTGTAAACTGTTGTTGGTTCCGTCACAGATGTAACTTTTCTATTCGCATATACGCCGTAAAAAGTTGGTCCGACAGCATAAGGATAAGTCGAATTCCAATTACTATCTACTGTACAGAAATAGCAGTAAATTCCATTTGGGTATTCCGGTGTTATGCAGAATCTTCCGTTGTGTTCATCTAAATAGTCTTCTTGTCCTGGATGAGCAATAAATTCATAGTCTTCTCTGAAATATCCTAAAGGATAGGTTGTACTTACTACAGGACCGGCTGTTACTGTTGCACCGGTCGGACTAGTTGTTCTTGTAGTGATATTTCTTAATTGATATCCCGATTTCATTCGAGTTATACCACCTGTTCCATTTGAATTTGTATAGGCATACGCTCCATAGATTGGGAAACCGTCATAAGCATATCCGATCAATGGTGAGTGTTGTGTACTGTCAATTGCATATAGTCCATCAGCATCATACAAATTACAAATAGTAGACACTACATTTAAATCGAGTTTAAAAGCCGAAGGATTTTGATGATGATGATAGTTTCCTTGAGCAGGATGTGCTTTTGAGCAATCGAATCCGGGACGTTCTGCGCGAACGGCATCTCTATTCCATGCTTGAGTGGCTTGTGGTCCACCGGGACAAGGAGGATTTCCCGGACCGCCGCATAATGCGTTTGTAGTGGCATTCCATGCTACTCCGTCACGATAATCGAATAATGCTACACCGTTAATGAAAATCCCGATGTTTCCTCCGGTAGTTGCTGTTGCTGTTCCCGTATTTTGAGTAGGAGCAAAAGGAATTTTGAAGATGGCATTTTGATTTGTTGCGTTCGAAGGATTACCATCTAAAAATGGTCCCGTAGGGTAAGCCGGAACGCCTGTAGTATGCACATACACTCCGGTTGTAGAATATTCTACAGTTTGGCAATTCACCAAAATACCGTTTGATTGCGCGATTGAATTTCCCGAAACATAATACGTGCCTGTAACAGTAGTATTTTGCAAGAAGGAAGTGATAGCGGGATTTAATTGCGCGATGCTTGATATACTTATCAATAACAATGGCAGCGATAATAGTTTTTTAAACATAGTTTCAGTTTGAGGGTTTAGGGAACCTTTTAATCTTAGACGATCATATTTTTTTAATCCTTCGCAGTACTTTGAAATATTTCTTTGGGATAGAAGAATTTCGGATTAAACAGAAATGATTTATCGGTGAGCGTTAAGAGAAACGCGGTAAGATCGATTTTTTCGGTTGGAGAGAGAACGATTGGTTGCTTCA
>JAKPPP010000156.1 GCA_029547265.1 Bacteroidota bacterium | reverse complement strand
GTTCTTGATAATCGGGTTATCCGTGATGGTTTACATCATGAACCTGTACCTCCCTTTAACTTTACCTAAAGCAGCATCCGAACATGGTGAAGCAATTGATGGGTTAATGAAAATCAACTGGACAGTATTATTCATAACGTTCTTTATTACGCAAATTCTTTTATTCTCTTTTGCGTTCAAATACCGTTACAATAAAAACAGAAGATCATTCTATTTCCACGATAACAATAAATTAGAAGCAATCTGGACAATCATCCCAACTATCGTACTTGCTGCATTAATTACAACTGGTATGAGTGAGTGGAATGAAATCACTAAGAAGTCGGCTTCTATGAAAGGAATTGTTGTGCAGATTTATGCTAAACAATTTGACTTTACTGCTCGCTATGCAGGAAAAGATAATAAGTTAGGATCTTCATTCTTCCGTAGTATTACTGATACAAATCCTCTAGGTATCGATTCATCTGATGCAGCTACTGCTGACGATTTAATCGCTAAGGAATTAGTATTACCCAAAGGTGTTGAAGTACAGTTGATGATTAACTCTCGCGACGTTATTCACTCTGTTTATCTTCCTCACTTCCGCGTTCAAATGAATGCAGTACCGGGAATGACAACTCGCTTCGCATTTAAGCCTACAAAAACTACTGCAGAAATGCAAAAGGAAACAGGTAATCCGAAATTCGAGTTTATCATGTTGTGTAATAAAATTTGCGGCGTAGCTCACTATAATATGAAAATGCCTGTTCGTGTTGTTGAACCGGCTGAGTATGAAGAGTGGTTGAAAACACAGTCGGCTGTATTCCCTAAAGAAGAAGCTGCTGCTGCTGCAACTCCGGCACCTGCTGATTCTGCCGCAACTTCAATGTCGAAGTAATCCGCAAACAAGTAAGTAATCGTTCGTTATAAATTTCAAAGCAAGAAAACAATATTCACATGGAAGTGAATCCACATAACAGTATGGCACATGGAGCTCATGCCGATGAGCATGCACATGGTCATTCACACGATCACCACGGTCACGATCATGATCATGATCACGAAGATAACTTCTGGTCGAAGTATATCTTCTCTACCGACCATAAAATGATTGCAAAACAGTATTTGAATGTTGCAATCTTTATGGGCTTCCTCGCGATGTTTATGTCGCTTATTTTCCGTATGCAATTGGCTTGGCCTGATGCAAAACTTCCTTTCTTAGAGGACGTAATCGGTAAATGGGGAAAAGATGGTAAACTAGATCCCGGCTTCTACTTAGCGTTAGTTACAATCCATGGTACCATTATGGTATTCTTTGTATTAACTGCAGGTTTGAGCGGTACCTTCTCGAACTTACTCATTCCTCTTCAACTCGGAGCACGAGATATGGCATCAGGTTTCTTGAATGCTCTTTCGTTCTGGTTCTTCGCTTTGTCGAGTATCATCATGTTATTCTCTTTGGGAATTGAAACAGGTCCTGCATCTGGTGGATGGACAGTTTATCCTCCGTTAAGTGCATTACCGCAAGCAATTCCGGGTTCAGGATTAGGTATGACATTATGGTTGGTTTCAATGGTGTTCTTCATAGCTTCTTCGTTATTAGGAAGTATTAACTACATCTCTACAATCATTAACCTTCGTACAAAAGGTATGGCTATGACTAGAATGCCACTTACTATCTGGGCGTTCTTCATCACTGCTATCCTTGGGGTATTATCGTTCCCTGTACTTCTTGCTGCTGCATTGTTATTGGTATTCGACCGTAGCTTCGGAACAAGTTTCTACTTGAGCGATATCTTTATCGATGGAGCTCCTTTAGATCATGCCGGTGGTTCTCCGATTTTATACCAACATTTATTCTGGTTCTTAGGTCACCCTGAGGTTTATATCGTATTATTGCCAGCCTTAGGTCTTGCTTCTGAGGTTATCTCTGTAAACTCACGTAAGCCAATCTTCGGTTACAAAGCCATGATCGGTTCAATGTTGGTTATCGCATTCCTTTCGTTTATCGTTTGGGGTCACCACATGTTCGTTACAGGTATGAATCCTTTCTTAGGTTCGGTATTCGTATTTACTACTTTGTTGGTTGCGATTCCTTCTGCTGTAAAGGTGTTTAACTATATCACTACTCTTTGGAGAGGTAATATTCAATTTACTCCTCAGATGTTATTCGGTATCGGTCTCGTTTCTACGTTCATTACAGGTGGTCTTACAGGTATCATCCTTGGAGACTCTGCATTAGATATCAACGTTCACGATACTTATTTCGTTGTTGCTCACTTCCACATCGTAATGGGGTCATCGGCTATCTTCGGTATGTTTGCAGGAGTTTATCACTGGTTCCCTAAAATGTATGGTCGATTGATGAACAAGAAATTAGGATACATTCACTTCTGGTTAACTTTAATCGGATTGTATGGAACTTTCTTCCCAATGCACTTCTTAGGTCTTGCAGGTGTTCCTCGTCGTTATTATGCTAATACAGCTTACGATGGATTCGCTAACCTAATTAACATCAACCACGTTGTTACTGTGTTCGCAATCATCGGTGGTCTTGCTCAGTTTATCTTCTTATTTAACTTCTACTATAGCATTAAAAATGGTAAGAAGTCATCTCAGAATCCTTGGAAATCAAATACGCTTGAATGGACAACTCCTATCGAGCATCTTCACGGAAACTGGCCTGGTGCAATTCCTGAAGTACACCGTTGGCCATACGACTACGGTAAGCCGGGAGCTAAGGAAGACTTTATCTGTCAAACTGTTCCTTTCTCTGAAACACCGGAAAGTAATACCCCTCACGATCACTAATCTGATTATAATATTAAAGAAGGCACTCCAACCGAGTGCCTTCTTTTTTTTGTCGAAAATATTATGAAGTATTTCGTGCACTATTCATTCTTCAATTCTATCTTTGATTGTTCGCAATTACGACATTAATAAAATGAGCTCTTCGTTCGAAAATTCAATCGACTTCGCCCAAAAAAAGGATCAACAGGATTCTTTGTCTTCTTTCAGAAATAAGTTTTTTATTCCGCAACATGAGGGTCATGATTGTGTTTATTTCTGCGGTAATTCTTTAGGATTACAACCTAAGAATACTACCGTTTATGTGAATGAAGAATTGCAAGACTGGGCACGCCTCGGTGTTGAAGGTCACTTTAAACCTAAAACAGGTTGGTTTAAATACCATGAGCTGGTGCGTGAGTCAATTGCGAATGTCGTAGGTGCGTCACCGTTAGAAGTTGCTGTGATGAATCACCTCACAGTGAATCTTCATTTGTTGCTAGTATCGTTTTATCGTCCCACAAAAGATCGTTATAAAATTATTTGTGAAGCAGGTGCATTCCCTTCTGATCGCTATGCATTGCAATCACAAGCTCGCTTCCATGGCTTCGATCCCGATGATGCAATCGTTGAATTGCAACCTTCGAAAGGTAGTGAGCTAATAGCGCATGAGGATATTCTAAAAGCTATTGATGATTGCGGTGATGAATTAGCGCTTGTCATGTTTGGTGGTGTTCATTATTTCACCGGACAAGTGTTAGACATGAAAGCCATCACCGATGCTGCTCATGAGGTAGGTGCATACGCCGGTTTTGATCTAGCCCACGCCGCAGGTAACTTGAAGTTGGATTTACATAAATGGAATGTCGATTTTGCGGCATGGTGTTCTTATAAATATTTGAATGGTGGTCCGGGAACAGTCGGCGGAATTTTCGTTAACGAGCGTCATGCGAAAAATCCTCATCTTCCTCGCTTCGCAGGATGGTGGGGCAATGATCCTGAAACGCGTTTTAAAATGCCACATCAGTTTACTCCTGTTCTTTCTGCCGATAGCTGGCAATTAAGTAATGCTCCGATTCTTGAATTAGCAGCCTTGCGCGCTTCTCTCGAGTTGTTCGATGAAGCCACAATAGAAAAGCTTACCGCGAAAAGTTTAGACCTCACTTCTTATTTGTTATTCGTAATTCGTGAAGTTCTAAAAGAGAAAGGAAAAGAAAATCTCGTCTCAGTTATTACTCCTTTCGAGAAACAAAAGCAAGGTTGTCAACTTTCTTTGCAATTCGCTACCGAAGGAAAACAGATTTTTGATGCTCTGACTAAAGCAGGTGTTATCGCTGATTGGCGCGAACCTGATCAAGAGGGTAGAGGTAGTGGTGTGATTCGCGTAGCTCCGGTACCGTTATATAACTCGTATGTTGATGCATATCGCTTCGGACAATTGCTGAAAGAAGCGATTTAAACGATGATCTCATGGATGACCTGTCTATATGTTAAAGAAGCTACTCTTCAGGATATCCGTTTAATTGCGGAGTATTGGGAAAAGGCTTCCGATTCTTTTTTAGAAAGTTTAGGCGTCGATTTATCGAAGCGCGTTTCTGCTGATGTGTTGATCGAGCGTTTGACGTATCAATATTCTCTTCCGTATGCTGAGAAGCAAGCTTACCCGGTTATTTGGTATGTGAATAATCGACCGGTAGGTCATTGTAATATCAATATGATTTCGTTCGGTGAAGAAGCACATATGCATTTGCATTTGTGGGAACCGCTTTTGCGTCGCTCAGGATATGGATCTCAATTGGTGAAATTGTCACTTCCCTTCTTCTTCAAGAATTTTAATTTGAAAAAATTAATTTGCGAACCTTATGCATTGAATGATGCTCCGAATAAAACATTACCAAAAGCAGGATTCACTTTTGTGAAAGAGTATGTTACTGTGCCTGGTTCAATCAGTTTCGAACAACCGGTGAAGCAATGGATAATGACAATAGAGGATTTTGAAAACTTGAAATAATTTCGAGTATGGCAAAAACTAAACATCATCCCGGTGCGTCATTACTTATTACAGAGTATATTGATGCATTGCCTCCTTTCTCTCGCGAAATTTGTGTTAAGTTGCGTGAGTTAATTCATGCTGCAATTCCTGATGTGATCGAAGATTGGAAATGGGGTCCAAATTTTTATTATCATGGAATGGTTTGCGGATTCGGAGCCTTTAAGTCGCATGTCGCTATAGCATTTTTTCAAGGTGCAATGCTTAAAGATCCGCATAAAATATTGATCACTAATCCCGGTAATCAACATAATAGAAATATTAAATTTACCGATGTAAAAGATGTTAAGGCAACAATTTTAAAGGCTTACCTGAAAGAAGCTGCTGCAAATAATAAAGCAGGCGTTGTTGTTAAAGTTACTCCCGAGGAAAAAGTAGTGGTGGTTCCTGATGATCTTAAAAAGGCTCTCGCTAAATTGAAACTTACAAAAGCATTCGAGGAGTTGGCCTATTATAAACGTAAGGAAATGGTGATGTGGATAAACGATGCTAAAAGAGAAGAAACTCGATTGAAACGTCTCGAAAAAGTTGTCGATTTAGTAGATCAGCGTAAAGGCTTGAACGATCATTACAAATAATGACTTTTTAATGCGCTACAATAATTTTCTGAGTGCTTTTGTATCCTTCCGAACTAATACTCGCAAAGTAAAT
>JAKPPP010000116.1 GCA_029547265.1 Bacteroidota bacterium | reverse complement strand
CGACCGACTCCTTGGCATTCTTACCTATTTACAATCGAGGAAATTTACGACTGCCGAAAAAATTGCTGAACGATTTGAGATTTCCGTTCGTACTGTTTATAGAGATATAAAAGCGCTGAATGAACAGGGAATTCCTATTGGTTTTGATGCAGGCAAAGGATATCATGTTTTACCCGGTTATTTTCTACCTCCGGTAACATTTACTGAGTCAGAAGCCAATGCTTTATTACTGATGGAAAATTTAGCGTATGCCTTCGGTGACAAATCGATCAAAGATCAATACTCCGGTGCGCTGACAAAAATTAAAAATGCACTTCGTCATGAGCAACGAGATCAAATAGAAGCCTTATCAAAAAACATCAAATGGCAATTCCCGGATTGTATAAATAGAGAATTTGAATACTTGTCGATTTTACAAACAGCTTTAAGCAAAAAGCATATTGTGGTAATTGAATACAAAAACAATAAATCGGAGGTGAGTAAGCGTGAAATTGAACCTATAGGACTGGTATTTTATGCTTTTGGTTGGCATTTGATTGGCTGGTGTCACAAGCGCCGCGATTACAGGGATTTTAAAGTGGAACGCATCATCACCCTCAAAAACAGCAACGAACCTTTTGTAATCACTGATCACATGAACATAGGCGACTATATGAAGGAGTTGCCGGTCAAGTTTTAATTTTTAAGTTTTTTTTAATTTTTTCAAAACGGACTGCCATAGGGTTGTCAGTGGGTGGTATTTACTTTGCCTCATCAAATAAAAAACCACTATGAATATTATTCCCGTATTTCTAAAAGAACTAGCTCTAGAAGTTGAAAATTCAGAGAAGATGCTTGCAATTGTGCCAAACGATAAATTCGACTGGCGTCCACATCCGAAGAGCATGAGCATTCAGCAACTAACAACACATATTGCTGAAATTCCGGGTTGGGTAGGATTTGCCTTAACCACTACAGAACTCGACTTTGACAACAACCATTTTGAGCCGAATCCTGTTCATTCATCTTCTGAAGCATTAAAAGCTATTAAAGAAGCTTACGAAAAAAGCAAAGCTGAACTTAGTAAATCAGACGAAGCGCGTTTAGAAGAAATGTGGACCATGCGTAAGGGAGAACAAATCTACTCGACAAATACAAAGGCAGAAGTTTTCAGAATGGCCTTATCACAATTAATTCACCATCGTGCACAATTAGGCGTATATCTAAGACTGTTAAATGTTCCGATCCCGGGAGTTTATGGTCCGAGTGCAGATGACTTAGAAATGCACTAAAATTTTTCTCTTAGCCTCCTTTAATCGGGAGGCTTTTTTTATTTCTAAAAATCGATATTAAAACTCGAGATACTTTGCCGCCAATTTAGGTGGAGCAACATGACAATAAGCTGTTGTTACGGCATCTTTCAGCATTTCCTTTTTTACTTTTTTAAGGTTGACTAAAGTCCAACCATATTTCCCCCAACCATTCGGAACAGGAAAAATAACAGAAGAATCAAAAGCTGAAAACACACTCTGATCGACAGGACTTAATCGAATGCAAATTCGATTTTCTTTTGCATTCATTGTCATGAAGATTTTACTCTTCACTTTAAACGAAGTAACATCATGATGAGGGCCTTCAACTACTTCATCGAGCGAAAGCGCAAAGCTGCGAGCGGATTCAAGGCTTACCATTTAAATGAAAGATATTTTAGCAAGTGCGATTTGGATTTGGGAAATTATCACTTTGATCTTCAAAAGTATGATCCAAGCAAACAAAATCTTTTTCGACTAAAATAAAAAGTGTTTTATCGTTACCAATATCCATGCGATGATTAAATCCAACTTGATCTGTTTCAACCCACTCCTTTTTGACTCGAGTAGGGATATAAACGGTTATTAAATTTGATTTAAAATCAGCCGCAGGATTTTCATATTTATCTGAACACTGCAATGCATAGGTAAGTACTGAATCACCAAACTCCGTTTTTTCTTCCAAGCGACCTTCCTCTGTAAATCGAGCTACTTCCGATTTAGTTACGCGAATTCGTACACTATTGCCTTTTATTCTGATTTTCATTGCATCCTATTTTAATCATTACAAATATACAGCTCTGCCACATTATTCAGTAATTCGCGAAGCATTTGAATAAATATTCAAGCGATTTTCTCTTAAAAATCCTACTAATGTAATATCGAATGATTTGGCTGTTTCAACTGCTAGTCCCGATGGTGCTCCCACTGCACATACCACCATAATTCCGGCCATGGCAGCCTTTTGCAAAAGCTCAAAACTTGCTCTTCCGCTCAGCAATAAAACAGAATTATCCGGAACTATTGAAGGTGATGACGTCATCAATAAATGTCCGATCAGTTTATCGAGTGCATTGTGCCTTCCGACATCCTCTCTTAGAGCAATTAAATTCCCATACATATCGAATAAAGCTGCAGCGTGAATACCTCCTGTATATTCAAACACTTGTTGTTTCTTCCTCAAAGATACATTCAACTGAAGTATAACCTCTCTTTTAACCCTAAAGTCGGTTGAATTCGGTTTAATTTTACATACAGTATGAATGGCATCAATACTAGCTTTTCCGCAAATACCGCAACCGGAAGTAGTATAAAAATTTCGTTGCAATATAGTAGTATCGACTTCAACAGAAGGATGCAATTCAACGCGGACAATATTTTCCAAATTTTCGGTACGATTGCCATCAGTACAATACTTCACCGATAATATATCATTGGCAGACACTATTATTCCTTCAGTAAATAAAAATCCAACAGCCAAATCAAAATCGTTTCCGGGAGTACGCATGGTAACCGAAACTTTTAACTCTTCACGCAGGTCAAGCGAACCAAATCCTAATCTAATCTCAAGAGGTTCTTCGGCAGCTAATAAATCGTCAGTAACTGACCATTGATCATTTACGAACTTTTTAATACTTACTGATGTAACTGAAGGTTTAGCCATTCTTCAAAAATAGCTAAAGAGATCAAAAGAAACTATGAAAATCGCCGGGAGAGTCGAAACTTTTAAGAAACTTCTCATCGCTAACAACAATTTTGACTGCATTTATGGATGATAAAAACTTATTCAACGAACGATTTCCTGTATTATAATACTCGAATAACTTTTCTCTACATGAATAATGATAAAGCGTCACTAAAGGCTCCAATATATCCGGATTACTTTTTCGCACAAAGCAAATCGCAGGGTAACCAAAATCTTTAAAAGATAATAATATCGCAAGATGTTTTATTGTTAGCAAAGGATAATCGCATCCGACTAGTAAAAACGAGCGATTTTCATTCTTACTAAAAGCTGATAACAATCCACACATGGGACCGGCATCAACAAACTTTTCATCATCAATTACCAAATCATCAATTTCGTTAAATAAAGTCGTTTGATTTGCTTTGCAAGAAAGTAAACTTTGCAATCCAATTATATGAAAAATGTCTCGCAAATATTGATATTGCGGAACAGCATGATACTCGATAAACGCTTTATCATGTCCCATTCTAGAACTTTGTCCTCCGCAAAGAATCAATCCGCATACATCAGAACATACGGTTGTATCATTTTCACAAAAGTACTCATCTACCGCACGAATTAAAGCACTATGCAAGTTATACTTGTCAACAATCTGACTCAACAAAGTGTCGCGCACCACTAAAATCAAATTACTTGAAGTTGGTTCGTTTTGAAACTTCGATATTAGAGAAGAAACACCAATATGAAAGCCTTCATTATTCAATTCCAATTTACCAACTTCATCAATAATAATATCATTCCCATTTAATCTTAAATTGACAAAATATTTATTGGCTTCATCAAATACCTTTTTATCAAAAAAGAATCGGCCTACAGCAATAGAATCATCGCTTTTGGGAATTTCAAGATCTACAACACGTCTCTCTTCAATGAATAGCAACTTGCGTGAGCCGGCAATATCGGGACAAATAATACCATCGTAAATTTGATCTGAATTCTCTCTCGACACCATATTCATCAATGCAGTAGTCTTGCCGGTACGTATTGGCTGTGAAAGAATAACAATATTACCTTTTCCCGAATTCATCATTAATCAACAGCATTTATAGTGGCAGCAATCAAATACAATACGAAAAAACGGTAACGATTGATTCCTTTATGGTTAGCGCATGCCAACTTATATGCAGGTGTGATATTCGATTTCACTTCAGGCATCAACACCAAAACATTATTCAGCTCTGCTTTTCTGGTAGTTCCTGCACGATTAAGAAAGGAAACAATAATCGGTCGTGCGAGGTAATATAGCATCAGAGTAACACCAACAGAACGAAGCAAAACATAAACAGCTTTGTTCAACATTCCTTCAAAAAAGAAAACAGCAAATAAAGAAACTATCAATAACAACAACGGTAAGAATCGTCTTAATTTCTTACTAGGCGCAGAAGAAACTGAAGAATCGGATTCTTTTGCAAAAGAGATACCTTTTAATTCTGCAAGTGCAATCGGAATTGTCCCAATAAATATACCGAGGATGAGTCCCCAAATAGCATAAAGCAAAACATATGTCGTTACCAAATAAAAGCTAAAAGAAAAATTAGAAGACACATGTAAATCATTCAACACACTTTCCACGAAAATATCAAGACCTTCCCAGACCGATTTTCCGAATAATAAAGTAGTAAATAAGAATTTTTGTATCGCTGATTCAACGAGCGAAATGAAACTAAATGCGATAGCAGCGACTTTGAAATTTTTAATCACCGTAAAAAGCAATGCACCTGCAAGGCCTTGAAAAGCCACAGCAATGTAAGCAGGAACAGGCGAATGAGGGCTTACACCAGCCTTCACCATCAATACCAATAACGTCGCTTGCAATACGGATGTCCACTTTCGAAGCGAATAAAATGCAATCAATGCAATTAAAATCACCGCCAATCCCCCAACGAAAAATCCCGTAAAAGGAATTTTAAGCGCATGCATCATACCTCCTAACCCCGACTCACCAACCGCCCATAGAGCAGTCAACCTTAT